>DATCXL010000475.1:0-4753 GCA_036565825.1 Mycobacteriales bacterium | reverse complement strand
CACCGACGAACGGACCCTGATCGACGACGTGTTCGCGGCCAACGACCGGGAGCTGCGCGAGGTGATGGTGCCGCGCACCGAGGTGGAGTTCCTGGAGGCCTCGACCACGATCAGTCGCGCGGTGCGGTCGGTCATGGCCAGCCGTCGGTCCCGCTACCCGGTGATCGGTGAGAACCAAGATGATGTGGTCGGGTTCGTCCACGTTCGTGACCTGCTCGACCCGGGCGTACCCAACGGGCGGGCCGCCCGGGTGGGTGACGTGGCCCGGGAGGTCACCCGGCTTCCCGGTTCGAAGAAGGTGCTGGCCGCGCTGTCGGAGATGCGCCGGGAGGGCCATCACCTGGCCATCGTGGTGGACGAGTACGGCGGCACCGACGGCATCGTCACGCTCGAGGACCTGGTCGAGGAACTCATCGGCGAGATCCGGGATGAGTACGACGTTCCCACCACCGACGGGCAGCGGTTGGCCACCGGCGAACTGGACGTGGACGGCCTGCACAACCTCGACGACTTCGCCGAGTCCACCGGGATCAGGTTGCCGGTCGGGCCCTACGAGACCGCCGCGGGGTTCGTGATGAGCGCTCTGGGTCGGCTACCCACGGTGGGTGACGCGGTGGAGGTCGAGGGCAGGCGTATCGCGGTCGCCGAGATGGATGGCCGTCGGGTGGCCTGGTTGCGGGTCTCTCCGCCGACGGCGCAGCCAGCCCCACCCCCGCCGACAGCGCAGTCGGGTGACGGTGCGGTCAGCGGCAGGGCTGGTGGGGCGACACAGGACGGTGCCGCATCGGACGAGGAGGCCGGCGGGGGGGCCTGGTCGGTACCAGGACCGCGGCGTGCCCGTCCGGACACCGACCGGGACCGGGCCCGGGTACCGGGGCGGTCGGATCCGGAAGCCTGACACAATGCGCCTCATGCCCACCCAGAAACGTCCCCGTGCGCTGTCGGGCATCCAGCCGACCGCGGACTCGTTCCATCTCGGGAACTACCTCGGCGCGCTGCGGCAGTGGTTGCTGCTCCAGGACACCCACGAGGCCTTCTACTGCGTCGTCGACCTGCACGCGATCACCGTCGAGCAGGACCCGACGCTGCTCCGCCGGCGCACCAGGACGGCCGCCGCGCAGTTGCTCGCCCTGGGTCTGGATCCGGCCCGGTGCACCCTGTTCGTGCAGAGCCATGTGCCCGAACACGCCGAGTTGGCCTGGGTGCTGGGTTGTCTGACCGGCTTCGGCGAGGCCGGTCGAATGACCCAGTTCAAGGACAAGTCAGGTAAGCAGGGCGGTGAGCGGACCACGGTCGGGTTGTTCACCTACCCGGTGTTGCAGGCAGCGGACATCGTGCTCTACCAGGCCGACGCGGTGCCGGTGGGCGAGGACCAGCGCCAGCACCTGGAGCTGACCCGCAACCTCGCGCAGCGGTTCAACAGCCGGTACGGCCCGACCTTCACCGTGCCCGAGCCGTTCATCCCCGAGCAGACCGCGAAGATCTTCGACCTGACCGATCCGACGGCCAAGATGAGCAAGTCCACCTCGTCGCCCGCCGGGCTGCTCGAACTACTCGACGAGCCGACCACGCTGGCCAAGCGGATCCGTTCGGCGGTCACCGACACCGGCCGCGAGATCCACTACGACCCGGTGGGCAAGCCTGGCGTGAGCAACCTGCTGACCATCTACTCCAGCCTCACCGGCCGCCCGGTCGCCGAGTTGGAACAGGCCTACCAGGGCAGGGGATACGGCGACCTGAAGAAGGATCTCGCCGAGGTCGTGGTGGAGTTCGCCCGGCCCGTCCGGGAACGCACCAACTCACTGTTGGCCGATCCGGCCGAACTGGACCGGGTGCTCGCGCTGGGCGCCGAACAGGCTCAGGACGTGGCCACCGGCACGCTACGGACGGTCTACGACCGGATCGGGTTCCTACCCAGGCACAAGGGCTAACGCTCCCGTCGGCACCGCGCCAGCACAACGCCAACACAGCGTCGACACAACGCCGCGGCGGTGTGGACGCGGCGGTGTGGACGCGGTGGTGGACACACAGTGTGCGCAGGGCGCCAGAGCAGGAACCACCAGGAGGAGACGTGCCGGACCGCAGGGGCGGCCACGACGACCCGCGATCCGACGCCCGCAAGGGGGATCGACCATGACGACGCGGGTGATCGGCGTCGCGATCGACATCCCCGAGCCGTACGCCGCGGAACTGTCGTCCTGGCGCCGGCGAACCGGTGACCCGCTGGCCAGCCTGGTGCCGCCACATGTCACCCTGCTGCCGCCCACCGAACTGTCCGAGGAGCTGCTCACCGTCGCCGAGGACCACCTTCGGGCGGTGGCCTGCGGGCACCCACCGTTCCAGATGCGACTGTCGGGCACCGGGACGTTCCAACCGGTGTCCGACGTGGTTTTCGTCGTTGTCTCCTCCGGTATCGCGCAGTGTGAACTGCTGGAACGGGGCGTGCGCTCGGGTCCGCTGTACCGGCAGGTCAACTTTCCCTATCACCCACACGTGACCGTTGCGCACGGCGTCCCACCGGCGCGGCTTCTGGCCGCCTACGAGGGACTGTGCACCTACCGGGCCAGTTTCCCGGTCCCGGTACTGACCATGTTCGAACGGGGTGCCGACGGCCTGTGGCAGCGTCGTCGGGAGTTCCCACTCGGCGGTGCGGCCGGGTGCGGGGACTGTCGCTGACCAGGTGGGTCGGTCGGCAGGGACCACGGGCAGGATGGGTCCCGGATGGGCGACGGGCTGACTGACGGCCAGCCCAGCCAACGTCACCCCGGGTCACTCCAGGTCGCCCGATACCCCCACATCGGCGCTGTGCGGCTCAGGTCGCGGCTCAGGTCGGGTCGGGGTCTCGACTGCGCCGACGCCAGCCCAGCAGGCTCCCGAACACCGCCAGCACCGCCACCCCACCCAGCAGCGGTGGCCACAGGCCGATCCTCAGGCCGTTCGACGAGGCCGGGGTCGACGAGGCCGGGGGCGCGGCCGCGGCTGGCCGGGGCGACTGGACGGTGGTCGCGTGCGCCACGTTGTGGTCGCCGGGTTCCACCAGCTCACCGACCGGCTCGGCCGTGGCGGGTAGTGCGAAGCCCCAGTCCAGCAACAGCGCGGCCTGCTTCCACATGTCCACCGGCTGGCGTTCGCCGTGCATGAGCGTGATGATCAGGGTGCGCTGGCCGTGCCGGGCGGCGCCCACGTAGGTGTGCCGGGCCGCGTCGGTGTACCCGTTCTTGGCCGCGATCGTGCCCGGGTAGTTCCACAGCAGCGCGTTGTCGTTACCGAACTTGAACGAGCCGTACTTCGGCGGCTGCGCCGGCACGGTGCCCTGCATGGTCGTGTTGTAGCGCACGAAGTCCGCCAGTTTCAGGTTCTGCCGCAGGATGAGCGCGAGGTCGTAGGCCGACGTGCCCTGCTCGGGACCGTCCAGGCCGGACGGTGTGGCGGCGTGTGTGTCGTTGGCGTGCAGCCGTCGCGCCTCGTCGTTCATCAGGTCCAGCGTGTGTGGCACTCCGCCGGCGGCCTCGGCCAGCGCGGTGGCGCAGTCGTTGCCGGACATCATCAGCATGCAGTGGAACAGCATGTCCACGGTGTACCTACCGCCGGCGACCAGACCGACCCGGGTTCCGTCGATGTTGCTGTCCTGGGCGGTGGCGGTGACCACCTGGTCACGGTCGGCCAGTCGGGGCAGCAGGGTGAGCGCGGTGAGCGTCTTGAGCGTGCTGGCCGGCAGGTACCGTCCGTGCGGGTTCCGGGCGGCCAGCACCGCACCGGTCTGGGCGTCGGCGAGCACCCACCCGGTGGCGTTCACCCCGGCCGGTGGCGCCGGTACCCCGTTGGGCACCACCACACCCCGACCGCCCATCAGCGGGCCACCGACCGGCTCGGAGTCGACCGACACGGGGCTCGCCGAATCACCGGTCGCCGGGTCGGCTGTCGGGTTGGTCGGCGGGCTGGCGGGCGCGGCGAAGACGGGTAGGACCCCTGCGCAGGCCAGAGCGCAGGCCAGAGCGCAGGCCCCGGCCAGTACGCGGGTGAGGGGGCGGTTCGGTACACCTGACGGAAGCATGGCAGGCCACCTTGCTGCGGGGGGCAGATCGCTGGAACAGGTTACTGGTCGCCATCGTGGGCGTTATCGACCCTGTCGGGTGGTGTCGGTAAGCACGACAGATATTTAGGATATTGAACGCGCTTCCGGGCGTGGGTTGGCCGGCTGTGCGGTCCGGGCTCATCCTGACGGAGGGCCACCCCACCGGAGGACGCCAGGCCGGGCCGGGTGTGGTGACGTGGAGTCGCACCGACCCCGCGGCATGGAGGGAGGCGACAGTAAACCCCTTTGTTGCCCACCGGATCCAAAGAGTTATATCACCCTATGTTACGAGACGGTCTCGATTCAGCGACCCCGAAAAGTGCGGTCTAGCCTCGGGCGCTGAAGCAGGATCTGGGATCCTGCCTCCACCCCGGAGTCAGGAGGCGTGAGACTGTGAGGAAGCCCGTCCAACTACTCGCCGTCATGGGCGTCGTCGCCCTCACGGCGGGCGCGTGCGGCAGCAATCCGGCTGGGCCGTCCACGACGACCGCCAGCGAGTACAAGGCATGCATGGTGACCGACACCGGCGGCATCGACGACCGGTCGTTCAATGCCTCCGCATGGAAGGGTATGCAGGACGCGGAGAAGGACGGCAAGGTCAAGTCCAGCAACGTGCAGTCCACCTCGGAGAACGACTACGTTCCAAACATCAACGCCCTGATCAGCCAGAAGTGCGAC
>DATCXL010000466.1:0-6321 GCA_036565825.1 Mycobacteriales bacterium | reverse complement strand
GGTGGCGGTGGGCACAAGCCACGACGACGTCAGCTCACACACGGTCGGCGCGAACACCGTCACGTTCCCCGTGCCAGCGGTGCGCCGGGCCTCCAGTTGCACGTACAGACTCTGCTGCCGGCCGGTGCGCGGGTCGAAGATGCCCGTCGTGGACGGGTGCAGCCATTCGAACTGCACGTTGCCGGACATGCCCGCGGGCAACACGACCGGGTCTGTGGCGTCGATCGTCGTGTTCAGACGGATCTCGCCGGTGGTACCCGGGTCGGTGTGGCAGAAGATGCCCACCAGCAGTGTGTCGCTCACCGGGAACGCGGCCTCGCCGAAGAACAGGTTGGTAAACGTCGGCGAGGTGACCGTCTTCCCAGCCGAGTCGTTGAGCTGGAAAGGTGTTGACGGGTACATCAGCCCGCGGAATCCGGAGAGCTGGCCCTGGATGAACGCCCCGTTCTCGTCGAACTGGAACGCGCCGTAACCGTGGTCGGTCGCCCCGACCGTGCCGTCGAACGCCACCTGGCCGAATGCCACACGTGTCTGCCCAGTCTCATCCTGGAAAAGCAGCGTGCCCCCTCGGATCGCCGAGGATGCCATCCTGTTGTTGGCCTGCAACTGGCGGACGGCCTTCTCCAGCGCGGCGATACGGGCACGCAGGTCCGCCGCGGTGTTGTGTTCGGGCATTACTGGATCACCGCCTGGACAGGGTTGAGGGTGTGCCGCACTGACTCGTCGCCGGCGTCGTCGGGCACGGTCACCTGGTAGGCGACGATCCGACAGACCACGTCCAGCCCGGCACCGCCGTCGGCCAGCGACGGCCACACAGGACTGGACTCCCGGTACCGGCACTGATCGCCGACCGTGTACGTGCCCAACTGCGGGTCTGTGGCGTAGGTGGTGACCTCCGGTACCGGCAGCGTGTTGGACGCCAAGGCCATGTCGGCTTGGGCATGGGCGTCCAGCGTGGACTGGGCGGACACGTCGGCCCGGCCGTTCGGTTCGTCCAGACGCGGGTATCCGGCATCGAGCAGGGCAGTGCTGACCGCCAGGGACCGTAGGCCTGTGACCCCGTCCCCCTGCCCGATCTCCACGGTGTGGGTGGCGACGTCGACCCTGGGATCTGACCAGTCTGGTGGGCTGATGATGTTCCCCGGGCTGTCGAACACGATCCCGGTGCTGTCCAGGGTCCGGCCAAGGGTCGGCGCGGCCAACGACAGGCGCACCGCCGGCGACCCGTCGCCCTGCCGGAACGCATCGAACCCGAACTCGAACCCGCCCTCCACATGCGACAGGTCCGTGATCGCCTCACCGACAGGTTTCGCCTCGAACCAGTTGTAGGTGCGATCCCGGGGTGTGCGGCTGTCTGGGGTGGGCACCACCACGCGCACGTCACCGTCGGGGTCGGACTGGGCGGCGTCGACCAGGGCCGCGGCGATGACCAGTTGCCCGACCTGGGTCCAGGTGACCCCGGCGTCCGAACTCGCAGCCCCCGACCCGTAGAGCAGATCGTCGGAGATCAGCCGGCGGTTGAAGTAGGCCAGCATGCCCTGCGCGGTCACGCCCAGACTGTCCTGGCCGTCGGGGAGGACCGAGGTGATGATCCCACCCCACTGGACCACCCCGTCCCGCAGCACGTACAGGCCGGACCGCCACTTTCGGGTGGCCAGCAGCACATCCCGGCGGGCCGAATCGGTCGGGAATAGCGTCCGGTCGAACAGCGGGACCGTACCGCGGAACTGCTTGCAGCCCCACCCCAGTTCGAACCCGTAGGACACGCCGACCATCGGCACCTCGGCGGTCACCGTGCCGGTGAGGATGTCGGTGGCCAGGTAGGTGTACCGGCCGTGTGGTCGCCTCGTCGGGGTGCGCACGTCCAGGGGGCTGACCGTCATCAGCCCGCGCCGATGTCCGTGACAGCCAACGCCGACAGCCCACCGGTGACCGTGCCGGACCCGGTGACGCGCAGCACGGTCGCCGACCACGTGTGCGCCCCGGCGGCGACCGACGCCGAACCCCACGCCGACCCGAACGTCGTCCCGGCTGTTCCCGCCGCACCCGGCACGAGCTGGTACCGGGCGACCTCGCCGCCATCCACCAGCAGGGTGACACGGCCCAGGTCGGTGGCCACCGTGGACTGCACCGAGCATTGCGCGTTCAGTTCCACGATCCGCGTACCCGGCGGGGCGGTGAAAGCCCCGCCGGCGATGGTCACAGGTGTCGTCGAGTTCGCCGTGTTGCTGCCACCCGCGCTGTACCGGGTCAACACCCCGGCCGGCCCGTCAGGCCGAAGCCGCTTCCACGTCGCCCCGTCGGACACCTGCACCAAACCCGTGTCCGTCTCGTAGACAACCAGACCGGCCTGGTGCGCAGGCCGTGTCGTCGACGTGCATGGCAGCACACCACCGAGCGCCACAGTGCGCGCCCGCAGGTCGGTGATGTCGGCGTCGGTGACCGAGGACACCCCGGCCGCCACAGACACTCTGGCGAGCGGGATCGCGTCCGCGTCGGGTGTGGGCAGTACCGGCGTCCCCGACGGGGTGCCCGGCTTGATGGTGATCTCCGCACCGTAGTGCGGGCCGCCAGCCACCACGGTCCCGTCATCGATGTCGTAGACCCGTAGTTGCACCAGGTCGAGTCGTCCAGCGCCCGGATCGGACGCGCCGAGGGTCAACGTCGAATCGGCGACGAACACGGCGGTGTAGACGCCCTGATCCCCACCGGAGGTGCCCTGCACGGATCCGATACCGGCCGAGGCGACCACCGACATGGACGCTGTCGGGGTTTGGGCCACGGCCAGGCTGTCGGACGACAGCACACCGGAGCGGGCAACCAGCCCGGACACGGCGTCCTTGCGGGCCAGCCACGCCCCGGCCCCCAGACGGAACTCCTTGGCCGTGTAGGACACCGGGGTGGTGGTGTCGGTGCCGGTGAACAGCACAGTATCGGCGGTGGCGGTCACCAGTTCGCACTCCTAAACGTGGTGGTCAACGTCGCCCCGCCGGGGGACGTCGAGGCTCGGAACAGCAGGGTCGACAGGCCGGGAGGCAAGGTGACCTGTCGCACCGGCGAGGAGCCCGGGGTCAGGTCGGTGCGCCGGTCCGCGGAGTCGTTGAGGGTGACCGTCCCGGCAGCACAGTCCACAGTCAGCGCGTCCCCGTCGGCCAGGGTGGTGGTGAACGCGAGCACCGTGCCGGTGTTGATGATCTCCACCCTGGGTGCGGTGCACGGACCGGTGATCGTGAACACAGGGGCGGTGTCGGCCGTGCCCGCGTTCAGGATGGACAGCGACCCGTCGACACCGCCGGCCGGGAACGAGACCGGGAACGAGACCGGGAAGGAGATCCCCGACGCGGCAGCGGGCAGACCCGTCGACACCGCCGTCTCAGTGTTGTCGTACCGGCGCGGGTCCGGTGCGAACAGGGACAGGACGAACGTCGCGGTGGTCGGATACTCCCCGCGCACCGGCGCGATCTCGTCGGCCCGGCGCACCAACACCCGCTGCACAACGTCCTCGGTGACCACCAGAGGGGCCAGGTCGACCCCGTCAGCCAGGCACGCGGCGAGCCTACGCAGCGCGGCCCGCAACCCCGCATCTGACGGGGCGGTGACCCGGCACCCCAAGATGATCGACCGGCCTGTCAGGAACGACTGTCCGTCCAGGTCACCATGCTGCCGGGGACGCGCACCAGACACCATGCGCGCACCCGGCGACCCTGACCATCCCCGTTCGGACTGCACCACCCACCTGCATCCGGCTTCGTCCAGGTACGGCTGATCTTCGCCCAGGATGATCCCGCCCACCTCGTAGGTGATCACCCGGGTGCACCTCCCAGAATCCGGCTGACCTTGTGGGCCAGCACCTCGAGGGGCATGCCCGGTGGGGCGTACACGTTCACCGGCACGCTGACCGCCGGCGCCGGTGCGATACCCGACAACGTCATGGTCGAGGCCACCGAGGCATGTTGGACGTACCCGCCACCGGCGAACGCGCGCACCATGCCCCGGTTCAGCCGGCCCAGAAAGTCGAGGCCGTACCTGTCCACTGCGGACGCTTGCAGCACAAACTCCCCGTTGGACAGCATCGCCGGAACATCATCGGACGTGCTGGTACCCGGCCCGTAAACCGGACCGCCACCGGCCCGACCAACAAGCCCACTCGAGGTACGCACCGACGTCCCAGGATCACTGTATTTCGTTCTGACATTCAGGGTGACGGTGCGGTCTTTCAACCCGTTCAGCTTGTTGTCGACCTCGTCGAGTGCCTTCTTCGCCGCCGCCGCCTCGATATCGATCCGGGTCTTCACCACCTGCGGAGTCTGCAAGTACTGGTCGACCAATTTCTTCGCTTCACCCTTGGTCAACCCGGCCTGTTCGGCGACCTTCATCAGCGCGGTCCGCGCGTCAGCCAGCACCTTGTTCGACTGTGCCTGGTTACCGGTCTGATCCAATACCGCCTGGGCGTAGTCCTGCGCCGACTTTGCCTGATCGATCAGCGCGGACATGTTCTTCCTGCCCGCGTCGGTGTTGATATCCAGGGTCTTCCCGTTGTCGTCAATGGACTGGGTCGCATCGTCGATCGCCTGCTGGTAGGAGATCGCCGCTTCCTCGGCCGTGATGTTCTTCCCATTCAGCGCGTCGAGCGAATCCTTCAGCTGGTCGGCCGCCGACTTCTCATCCTGCAACGACACCGACGCCGCCTGAGACGCGACCGTCTGCGCGTCGGTCGCCTCGGTGGCATGCCCAGTCGCCTCAGCCTGGCGTTTACTGGCCTCCATCGCATCGGCCAGGTCCTTGTTCTGCCCGCCCAACGCCTCCCGCAGGGTGCCGACTTCTTTGGACCAGTTCTGCGTGGCCCCGGTGACGGTGTCCCCGGCTGACGCGGTCATGTCCGCCTGGGCGATGTAGGGGGCCAGCTGTTCGTTGACGGAGGCCATCGCGGCGGAGTTTCCCAGCGCGGCACTGGTCACATCCTCCAGGCTGATGCCCAGATCCTGCGCCGCCTTCAACGCCCCGGCCTGCTCCAGGTTGTGCGCGGCGAGCTGGCGGGTGTTCGTACCGACCACATCGTTGTCCGCCCGCAACGCGGACACGAAGTCGTCGACGCGCTGCTTGGCCGCCGCCTGGTGCTGCGCCCAGATATCCAGGGCGACCCCGGCCACAGCCAACACCGGAATGGACGCCCCAAGGGTCTTGCCCGCGACACCCAGCGCCTTGTCGGCGCGCACCCCCATCTCACCCATGCCCCGCAGGGACTCCCGGGCGGCCTGCACCTTCGGCGCCACCGTGCCAACGATGCCGAGAAGGCCGAGGGTCGCACCGGTCACCCCGGCGATACCGGCGGCCGTCTCCTGCAAGGGCTCGGGGAGCTCGAGAAACCCGTCGACCACGTTGCCGGTGTGCTGAGCAAGTCCACGTAGGACATCGGTCGCGCCGGATCCCTCCTGGATCAACGCTGTCTCGATGCTGCCCTTGAGTTGCTCCAGGTCCCCGGACAGGTTGTCCATCCGGGCCGACGCTTGATCCTGTGCGAACCCGGCATCGTTCACGGAACGAGTCCACTTGTCGACACCTTCGGCGCCGGACTCGTACAACACTCGGGCGGCCGACAACTGCTCGTTGCCGAAGATCATGCCCAGGGCCTGCGAGCGCTGCTGCTCAGTCAACCCGGCCAGGGAAGTGTGCAACTGGCCAGCGACCCCATCCAAGCCGACGAACTGGCCGGACGAATCGAACACGCTGATGCCCAGCTTCGCCATCACGTCGGCGGCCTGCTTGGACGGCGACGTCAACGCCGAAAGGACACCACGCAGCGACGTACCAGCCTGATCCGCGATCAGACCATGCGTGGCGAACAACGCCAGGGTGCCGACGGTCTGCTCGAGAGACACACCCATGCCCGCGGCGACAGGGCCGACGAACTTCATCGCCTGGGCCATGTCCCCAACATCACCCTGCGCCTTGCCCGCGGCAGCAGCGAGCAGGTCGGCGACGTGCGGAACATCCCTGCCGGACAGTTTGAAGTCGACCATCGCGGTGGCCGCATCGGAGGCGGCGTCGGCCACCGAAATGTTCCCGGCAGCGGCCAGATCCAGTGCACCAGCCAGCGCACCATTGGTGATATCCGCTACCCCGATACCAGCCTTCGCCAGTTCTTCCTCACCGGCGGCGGCCTCGGTCGCGGAGAACGCGGTGTCCTTGCCCGCTTGCAGGGCTGCCTCGCGCAGGTCGTCGTACTGGCCTGCGGTGGCATCTGCCGCTGCACCAGAGGCCGACATCTGCTTGTCGAACGACATGGTCGCCGCTTCGGCGACCCCGAACGCGGCGACTGTG
>DATCXL010000451.1:0-8509 GCA_036565825.1 Mycobacteriales bacterium | reverse complement strand
CCGCTCGAACTTCGCCTTCGCCACTGGAGTCCTCCTGGTGGATGTTTCTTCGTTACGTCGTTGGTTGCGCTGCGATGTTCACCCCGCGGCGATACTCACTCGCCTGTCGCCTTCGCGATGATTTCCTTCGCGACGTTCTGTGGAACCTCGGCGTAGGAGTCGAACTGCATGGTGTAGCTAGCCCGCCCCTGGGTTCGAGACCGCAGGTCGCCGACGTAGCCGAACATCTCCGAAAGTGGCACCAGAGCGCGGACCACCCGCAGACCGCCGCGCTCCTCCATTGCCTGGATGCTGCCGCGACGGGAGTTCAGGTCGCCGATGACGTCACCCATGTGATCCTCGGGGGTGACCACCTCGACTGCCATCATCGGCTCGAGCAGCACCGGGCTCGCCCGGCGGGCGGCTTCCTTCAACACCATCGAGCCAGCGATCTTGAACGCCATCTCCGACGAGTCGACCTCGTGGTACTGACCGTCGAGGAGGGTCACCTTCAGGCCGACCAGCGGGTAACCGGCGAGCACGCCGTACTGCATCGCCTCCTGGCAGCCGTGGTCCACCGAGGGGATGTACTCCTTGGGGATCCGGCCACCGGTGACCGCGTTGTTGAACTCGTAAGTGACACCGTCGCCGGTGGTGGCCAGTGGTTCGAGGCTGATGAGCACCTTGGCGAACTGTCCGGACCCACCGGTCTGCTTCTTGTGCAGGTACTCGACCTTGTCCACCTTCCGGCGGACGGTCTCCCGGTAGGCGACCTGGGGCTTACCGACGTTCGCCTCGACCTTGAACTCCCGGCGCATCCGCTCGACCAGCACCTCCAGGTGCAACTCACCCATGCCGCGGATGATGGTCTGACCGGTCTCCTCGTCGTTGCGGACCTGGAAGGTCGGGTCCTCCTCGGCCAGCTTCTGGATCGCGGTGGACAGCTTCTCCTGGTCGCTCTTGGTCTTCGGCTCGATGGCAACCGAGATGACCGGCTCCGGGAACGTCATCGACTCCAGGATGACCGGCTTGTCCGGGTCGCACAGCGTGTCACCGGTGGTGGTGTTCTTCAGACCGACGACCGCGACGATCTGACCGGCGCCCGTGCCCTGGCGCTCCTCGCGCTTGTTGGCGTGCATCTGGTAGACCTTGCCGATCCGCTCCTTGCGGTCCTTGGTGCTGTTGAGCACCGGAGAACCCGAGGACAGCCTTCCGGAGTACACCCGGATGTAGGTCAGCCGGCCCAGGTGCTGGTCGGTCTGGATCTTGAAGGCGAGCGCCGCGAACGGTTCGTCCTCGTTCGCGTGCCGGACGATCTCGGTCTGCCCGTCCAGTGCGGTGCCGGTGATGGTGGAGATGTCCAGCGGGCTGGGCAGGTAGCTCACCACCGCGTCGAGCATCGGCTGGACGCCCTTGTTCTTGAACGCCGAACCACACAGCACCGGCGTGACCGCACTGGCGAGGGTGGCTCGACGGATGCCCTCCCGAAGCGCCGGCACGGACAGGTCGCCGTCCTCCAGGTAGGCCTCCATCACCGTGTCGTCATGCTCGGCGAGGGTCTCCACCAGGGTGGTGCGCCACTGTTCGGCCTCGGCGACCAACTCCTCGGGGACGTCCACCATCTCGTAGGACGCGCCCATGTCCTCGGAGTGCCAGCGCAGGCCCTTCATCTGGACCAGATCGATGACGCCCAGGAAGCCCGCCTCGATCCCCCAGGGCAGCTGCAGGACCAGTGGGACGGCGTTCAGTCGGTCCACGATCATCTGCACGGTGCGGAAGAAGTCCGCGCCGGTGCGGTCCATCTTGTTGACGAAGCAGATTCGCGGGACGTTGTACTTGTCGGCCTGGTGCCACACCGTCTCGGTCTGCGGCTCCACTCCGGCGACGGCGTCGAACACCGCCACGGCACCGTCCAGCACACGCAGCGAGCGCTCCACCTCGACGGTGAAGTCGACGTGTCCGGGGGTGTCGATGATGTTGACCGTGTGCCCGTCCCACTCACACTTCGTGGCAGCCGAGGTGATGGTGATGCCGCGTTCCTGCTCCTGCGGCATCCAGTCCATCGTCGCGGCACCCTCGTGCACCTCGCCGATCTTGTAGTTGATACCGGTGTAGTACAGGATCCGCTCGGTGGTCGTCGTCTTGCCCGCGTCAATGTGGGCCATGATCCCGATGTTGCGGGTTCTGGCCAGGGCGGCGTCGGCGGTAGCCACTGTGCGTCGTCTCTCTCAGTAGTCTCGTGAACCGTCTGTGCGGGTGGTTCCCCGCAGTGCGGGCGTGTCTTACCAGCGGTAGTGCGCGAACGCCTTGTTGGACTCGGCCATCTTGTGGGTGTCCTCCCGGCGCTTCACGCTGGCACCCAGGCCGTTGCTCGCGTCGAGCAGTTCGTTCATCAGCCGCTCGGTCATCGTCTTCTCCCGGCGGGCCCGGCTGTAGGCCACCAGCCAACGCAGCGCCAGGGTGGTGCTGCGGCCGGCGCGCACGTCGACCGGCACCTGGTAGGTCGCGCCACCCACCCGGCGGCTACGCACCTCCAGCGTCGGCTTGACGTTGTCCAGGGCACGCTTGAGCGTGATGACCGGGTCGTTGCCGGTCTTGTCCCGGCACCCCTCCAGGGCGCCGTAGACAATGTGCTCGGCAACCGACCGCTTGCCGCTGAGCAGCACCTTGTTCACCAACTGGGTGACCAGCGGGGAGTTGTAGACCGGATCGGTAACGAGCGGCCGCTTCGGGGCCGGGCCCTTGCGGGGCATCAGCTCTTCTCCTTCTTCGCGCCGTAGTGGCTGCGGCCCTGCTTACGGTTACGAACGCCCTGGGTGTCGATCGAGCCACGGATGATCTTGTATCGAACACCGGGCAGGTCCTTCACCCGGCCGCCCCGAACGAGCACGATCGAGTGCTCCTGCAGGTTGTGCCCGACGCCCGGGATGTAGGCGGTGACCTCGACGCCGCTGGTCAGCCGGACCCTCGCCACCTTGCGCAGCGCCGAGTTCGGCTTCTTGGGCGTCGTCGTGTAGACGCGCATGCACGTGCCACGACGCTGCGGGCACCCCTTGAGCGCCGGCGTCTTGGTCTTCTCGACCTTGTCCTGGCGGCCCTTGCGGACCAGCTGCTGGATCGTGGGCATGAAGGCCTCGCGTCTCCCGTCCGGTCATACACCCTGGAACGTGCCACTGGACGTGCCAATGGGGTGCTCTTACTTGGTCTTCGGTGTCCCCACCGACCCCCGCGGTCGGGCGTGTCGCCCTTCTCGCGGATCACCCGCGACGAGTGATCACCGAGGGAGAGGATCAGCAGGTTCCGCGCGGCTCCGTGACACGAGGCACGCGAGGAGGGCCCAGGTCACCCCAGGCACGAGTGGCAACGATACAGACTGCGACCCCACAGGTCAAAACTCCACCCCGGTACGTGAGCGACACCACACCGCGGCGACCACGATGGCCGGGCGTTGGCACGCCCGGCCATCGTTGGTTCGGCGACTACCGGTAGCTGTCGCGACCGTAGTCGTAGTCGTCCAGCGGCACGGCCTGACCACTACCGGGACCGAAGACGGACCCCGCCTCGTAGTACCCGGCCTCGTCGTACCCGCTCATCGAGTACGCCTGGGCCCGTGCCTCCTCGGTCGGCTCCACCCGGATATTGCGGTACCGGGCGATGCCGGTACCCGCCGGGATGAGCTTTCCGATGATCACGTTTTCCTTGAGGCCGACGAGCTTGTCGCTCTTGGCCTGGATGGCCGCGTCGGTGAGGACCCGGGTCGTCTCCTGGAACGACGCCGCGGACAGCCACGACTCGGTGGCCAGCGACGCCTTGGTGATCCCCATCAGCACCGGCCGGCCAGACGCCGGGTCGCCGCCCTCGGCCACCACCCGACGGTTCTCCGCCTCGAACTGGGTCCGTTCGGCGAGCGACCCGGGCAGGAACTCGGTGGAACCCGAATCGATCACGGTGACCCGCTTGAGCATCTGCCGGACGATGATCTCGATGTGCTTGTCGTGGATCGACACGCCCTGCGACCGGTACACCGCCTGGACCTCACGGACCAGGTGGAGCTGGACCTCCCGCGGACCCATGATCCGCAGCACCTCGTGCGGGTCGACCGCACCCTCGCTGAGCTGCTCGCCCACGTCGACGTGATCGCCCTCGGAGATCCGCAGTCGGGCCCGCCGGCTGAGCTTCTCGTAGACGATCTCGTCGCTGCCGTCATCGGGCACGATGACCAGCTTGCGGGCGGTGTCGGCGTCCTCGATCCGCACCCGGCCGGCGACCTCCGCGATCGGCGCCTTGCCCTTGGGCACCCGCGCCTCGAAGATCTCCTGCACCCGGGGCAGACCGTGCGTGATGTCCTCACCGGCGACACCGCCGGTGTGGAAGGTACGCATGGTCAACTGGGTGCCCGGCTCACCGATCGACTGCGCCGCGATGATGCCGACCGCCTCGCCGACGTCCACCAGCTTGCCGGTGGCCAGCGATCGTCCGTAGCACTTGGCGCAGGTACCCACCGCCGACTCACAGGTGAGCACACAGCGCACCCGCACCTCGGTCACCCCGGCGGCGACCAGTCGGTCGATCACCACGTCACCGAGGTCGGCGCCCCGGGGTACCAGCGTCTGGCCCGCGGAGTCGCGCACGTCCTCGCCCAGGACCCGCGCGTACACGCTGGTCTCCACGTGCTGGTCCCTCAGGACCGTGCCGTCTGGCTGGCGATGAGCGATCACCATGACCACGCTGCGCTCGGTGCCGCAGTCCTCCTCACGGATGATCACGTCCTGGGAGACGTCGACCAGCCGCCGGGTCAGGTAACCCGAGTCCGCGGTACGCAGTGCGGTGTCGGCAAGACCCTTGCGGGCACCGTGGGTGGAGATGAAGTACTCCAGCACCGACAGCCCCTCGCGGAAGCTGGTCTTGATCGGCCGCGGGATCGTCTCACCCTTCGGGTTGGCCACCAGACCACGCATACCGGCCAACTGGCGAACCTGCATCATGTTTCCGGCGGCGCCGGAGTGCACCAACACGTAGATCGAGTTGGTCTCCGGGAAGTTCGCCTCCATCTCCTTGGCGATCTCGTTGGTCGCCAGCGACCAGATCTGGATCAGTTCCTGGCGACGCTCGTCACCGGTGATCACACCGCGCTCGTACTGCTTCTGGACCTTGTCGGCCTGCGCCTCGTAGCGCTCCAGGATGGCCGCCTTGGTCGGCGGGGTGACCACGTCGTCGATGGCCACCGTGACACCCGAACGGGTGGCCCAGTGGAACCCGGCCTCCTTCAGGTTGTCCAGGGTCGCGGCCACGACCACCTTCGGGTACCGCTCGGCGAGGTCGTTGACGATCGCCGCCTGTGCCTTCTTGGGCAGGTCGATGTTCACGAACGGGTAGTCCGTCGGAAGCAGTTCGTTGAACAGGACCCGGCCCAGGGTGGTCTCCAGCCTGGTCGCCTGACCCTCCTCCCAGCCCTCCGGAGCGGTCCAGCCGCGCGGCGGAACCACACCGCGCAGTCGCACCTTGATCCTGGCGTGCAGGTCCAACTCGCCGCTGTCCCTGGCCATGATCGCCTCGGCCGGCGAGGAGTAGAACGTGCCCTCACCCTTGGTACCCGGCCGTTCCTTGCACAGGTAGTACAGGCCGGTGACCAGGTCCAGGCTGGGCATCGCCAGCGGACGGCCGGAGGCCGGGGAGAGGATGTTGTTGCTGGACAGCATCAGGATGCGTGCCTCGGCCTGCGCCTCGGCCGACAGCGGCAGGTGCACCGCCATCTGGTCGCCGTCGAAGTCGGCGTTGAACGCGGTGCAGACCAGCGGGTGGATCTGGATGGCCTTACCCTCCACCAGCTGCGGCTCGAAGGCCTGGATACCCAGCCGGTGCAGGGTCGGCGCCCGGTTCAGCAACACCGGGTGCTCGGCGATGACCTCTTCCAGCACGTCCCACACCACCGGACGGGCCCGCTCGACCATCCGCTTGGCGCTCTTGATGTTCTGCGCGTGGTTGAGATCGACCAGTCGCTTCATCACGAACGGCTTGAACAGCTCCAGTGCCATCTGCTTGGGCAGACCGCACTGGTGCAGCTTGAGCTGCGGGCCCACCACGATGACCGACCGACCCGAGTAGTCCACCCGCTTGCCGAGCAGGTTCTGCCGGAAACGGCCCTGCTTGCCCTTGAGCATGTCCGACAGCGACTTGAGCGGGCGGTTACCCGGCCCGGTCACCGGGCGACCGCGGCGGCCGTTGTCGAACAGCGCGTCGACGGCCTCCTGCAGCATCCGCTTCTCGTTGTTGACGATGATCTCGGGCGCGCCCAGGTCGAGCAGCCGCTTGAGCCGGTTGTTCCGGTTGATCACCCGGCGGTACAGGTCGTTCAGGTCGCTGGTGGCGAACCGACCACCGTCCAGCTGCACCATCGGACGCAGGTCCGGCGGGATGACCGGAACGCAGTCCAGCACCATGCCCATCGGGCTGTTGCGGGTGCTCAGGAACGCAGCCACCACCTTCAGCCGCTTGAGCGCGCGCAGCTTCTTCTGGCCCTTGCCACTGCGGATGGTCTCCCGCAGCGACTCGGCCTCGGCCCGCAGGTCGAAGCTCTCCAGCAGCCGCTGGAGTGCCTCGGCGCCCATGCCGCCCTGGAAGTACTCGCCGAACCGGTCGCGGAGCTCCCGGTAGAGCATCTCGTCGGCGATGAGCTGCTTGGGCTCGAGCTTGCGGAAGGTGTCGAGCACCTCGTCCAGGCGGTCGATCTCGCGCTGGGCGCGATCCCGGATCTGGCGCATCTCCCGCTCGGAGCCCTCGCGCACCTTCCGGCGCACGTCGGACTTGGCTCCCTCGGCCTCCAGCTCGGCCATGTCGGACTCGAGCTTGCGCTGCCGCGCCTCCACGTCGGAGTCACGCCGGTCTTCCAGGCGCTTGCGCTCCACCGAGATCTCGGCCTCGACACTGGACAGGTCGCGGTGCCGCGCCTCGGTGTCCACCCTGGTGATCAGGTAGGCAGCGAAGTAGATGATCTTCTCGAGGTCTTTCGGAGCGAGGTCGAGCAGGTACCCCAGCCGGCTCGGCACACCCTTGAAGTACCAGATGTGGGTGACCGGTGCGGCCAGCTCGATGTGCCCCATCCGCTCCCGGCGGACCTTGGCACGGGTGACCTCCACGCCACACCGTTCGCAGATGATGCCCTTGAACCGAACCCGCTTGTACTTGCCGCAGTAGCACTCCCAGTCCCGGGTCGGACCGAAGATCTTCTCGCAGAAGAGCCCGTCCTTCTCCGGCTTCAGAGTGCGGTAGTTGATCGTCTCCGGCTTCTTGACCTCGCCGTGGGACCACTGACGGATATCGTCGGCCGTGGCGAGGCCGATGCGCAGCTCGTCGAAGAAGTTGACGTCGAGCACGTGTGTGTGTCTCCTTTATGTCGCGTCGCGAATCGCGGAAGGAAAGGCCTCAGACCTCTTCGACCGAGCTCGGCTCTCGACGCGACAGGTCGATACCGAGCTCCTCGGCGGCGCGGAACACGTCCTCGTCGCTGTCCTTCATCTCGATGGAGACACCGTCGCTGGAAAGTACCTCGACGTTGAGGCACAGCGACTGCAACTCCTTGAGCAGCACCTTGAAGGACTCTGGAATGCCCGGTTCCGGGATGTTCTCGCCCTTAACAATTGCTTCGTACACCTTGACCCGTCCGAGCACGTCGTCGGACTTGATCGTGAGCAGTTCCTGCAGGGTGTAGGCCGCGCCGTAGGCCTGCATCGCCCAGCACTCCATCTCACCGAAGCGCTGACCACCGAACTGCGCCTTACCACCCAGTGGCTGCTGGGTGATCATCGAGTACGGACCGGTGGCCCTGGCGTGGATCTTGTCGTCCACCAGGTGCAGCAGCTTGAGGATGTAGACGTAGCCGACCGCGACCGGATACGGGAACAGATCTCCGGTACGACCGTCGAACAGCATTGCCTTGCCGTCCGAACCGACCATGTTGACGCCGTCCCGGTTGGGCAGCGCCGAACCGAGCAGGCCGGTGATCTCCTCCTCGCGGGCACCGTCGAACACCGGGGTGGCGACCACGGTGCCCGGCTCGGCCTGGTGCGCCTCCTGTGGCAACAGACGGGACCACTCGGTCTCGGTCTGTACGTTCCAGCCGGTGGCGGCCACCCAGCCCAGGTGGGTCTCCAGGATCTGCCCGATGTTCATCCGACGCGGCACGCCGTGCGGGTTCAGCACAATGTCGACCGGGGTGCCGTCCTCCATGAACGGCATGTCCTCGACCGGCAGGATCTTGCCGATCACGCCCTTGTTGCCGTGCCGGCCGGCGAGCTTGTCGCCATCCTGGATCTTGCGCTTCTGCGCCACGTAGACCCGGACCAACTCGTTCACCCCGGGGGCGAGCTCGTCGCCCTCCTCACGGCTGAACACCCGGACCCCGATGACCTTGCCGGACTCACCGTGCGGCACCTTCAGCGAGGTGTCGCGGACCTCCCGCGCCTTCTCCCCGAAGATCGCCCGCAGCAGTCGCTCCTCCGGGGTCAGTTCGGTCTCCCCCTTCGGGGTGACC
>DATCXL010000431.1:0-7253 GCA_036565825.1 Mycobacteriales bacterium | reverse complement strand
GCCCGGCGAACCTCGACGCCGGCCAGGAACGTCCGTTCCGCGCGATGCAGGAGCGCCACCGGCGCGTGCCCGGCCGCCGCCACCCGCGCGACCAGGGCCCGGCCCACAAACCCGGCCGCACCGGTCACCAGCACCCGCACGTGTTCCTCCCCGCCGTCCGTTGAGCAATCGTCGGCGGCACCATCCTGCGCGTTCCGGACCCAGAGGTTCCGGAGGCAACCCGGGGACACCGCGACCGTCCACGAATACGCTCTGTCGATGCTCACCGAAACCAATCTCGAACTGGGCAACGGCCGCGCTGTGCACATCTACGACAGCGGGCCGGGCGACATCGGCGGGCCGGCCAACACTGGGCTGACGGTCTTCTGGCACCACGGGTCGCCGCAGATTGGTGCGCCACCCGAGCCGATGCTGCCGGTGGGCGAGCGGTACGGCATTCGGTGGGTGGGGCTGGACCGACCCGGCTACGGCACGTCGACGCCAAATCCGGACCGGGACGTGGCGGCGGTGGCAGCGGACGTGGCCGGGATCGCGGACGCGCTGGGGATCGGCCGGTTCGCGGTGATGGGCTCCTCCGGTGGCGGGCCGCACGCGCTGGCCTGTGCGTCGCTGCTGGCCGACCGGGTGTTGGCCGTGGCGTGCCTGGCGAGCATCGCGCCCTGTGACGCCGAGGGGCTGGACTGGTTCGACGGGATGGCGGCGTCGGGCGCGGCGGAGCTGCGGGCCGCCGTGCAGGGCCACGCCGCGCTGGAGGCGCATCTGGCCTCGACCGACTTCGACCCGGAACTGTTCACGCCGGCCGACCACGCCGCGCTCGCGAAGGACTGGTCGTGGCTGGGCGTCAGCGCCGAGCGCGCCATGTCGAACGGAACAGGCGGGCTGGTTGACGACGACATGGCCTTCGTGCGGCCGTGGGGCTTCGACCCGGGCACCGGCACGGCGCCGATCCTGCTGGTGCACGGCGACGAGGACCGGGTGGTGCCGTTCGCGCACGGCGAATGGCTCGCCGGGCACTGCCGGACTGCGGAACTGCTGCGCAGCCCGGCCGACGGGCACATCTCGGTGCACCGCCGCCACGAGGAAGCCATCGGCTGGCTCGCCGAGCAGGCCATGAGGGCCTGACCCGGGGCATCACCCCGACCCGGTGATCTCAGCACCGCCGCGCGATCGGCCCGCGCCACCTGGTCAGCGTGTCGAGGCCGACGGGCAACCGCATGGGACGTACGGTCATCGGATCCGTTTGGAAAGCGATAGCAGTTCCGCGCCGGCTGTTCGGCTGAAAGTGCCGACCAGCCTTCGGCCAACCAGCGGGCCGCCTCGACGTGGTGGGGCAGTGCCTGGCCGTTCTCGAACCCCCACGAGAGGGTGTGCGCGATCGACCAGCCGCGGGCGCGTTCGCGGTCGAGACCCAGTTCGGCGGTCAACGCGTCGAGGCGACGGCGCACCAGGGCCCGGCTGTGGCCGAGTTTCCTGCCGCGCACCAGCGGTGTGACGGCGAACTCCCGCTCGCCGACCAGCGGCTTGGGGTCGATGACCAGCCACGGCTCCCGCGCGGCGCGCAGCACGTTGTCAGCGTGCAGGTCCTGGTGCAGCAGTACCTGGTCCGCGCTCTGCGAGTCCGGCAACGTGTCCAGCATGTCCATGGCCAGGTCGTACAGGGACCGTTCGAAGGGCCGACCGGCCCGTTCGTACTGCTGTGCGAGTTCCTCGGCCCACGACACCGCCTCGTCGGCCAGTGAACGAAACGGAGCACCGGCCGGGACCAGCAGTCGTGGCAGCAGGTCGACCATCACTCGGATCGCAGCGTCATTGTCCAGTTCGGCCAGCGAGGTACCCGGACGACAGCGTTCCAGCAGGAGTGCGCGCCGGTCAGGGTCGTAGTCCAGCAGCCGCACCGCACCGTTACCGCCGTAGCACCGAAGGGCGGCGGCCTCGAACTCGCCCTCGCGGTCCGGGAAGGCCACCTTGAGTACCGCGTCGGTGCCGTCGGACAGCGTGGCCGGCAGCGCCAGCGACGCGTGAGCGTAGGCGAAGGGCCCACCGAGAATCAGCGACCACCGCTCGACGCACTCGGCGACCAGACGCGGCAACGCGGCGAGAAAGGCCCGGCCAGATTCGGAATGCCGCATCCACGCCAGCCCGGGATGGTCCTGGTACCCAACCGGACGGGCCGACATCCGGTCACCGTAACACCGGCTGTCAGGCAGTCCGAGCGGCTGTCGTGAACGCCTCGTCGTACCTTGTGACAAGCCCTACAACGTTCCGGCCCGCAGGTTGGAGTGCCGAATTGACTGAGTACCAGACAGAGATCGTCTTCGAGGTGTCCGGCTGGCCGCCGGCCAAGAATGAGGCGACCTCCCTACTCGCTGCGGGCCATTCGCATGCTGACAGGGTGAGGATGCTGCTGGGAGCAGCCCGTGAAGCCGCACAGCGCGCGGGGTGGGCACAAGTCTCCGATGAGATTGCCCTCAGCCTCGTCGTGCGAGGGCCGAAACGACCGCCGTCTGACGCGACAAACCATCTCGGCGGCGTTGGCGACGTCCTGCAAGAGAAGATTGGCAGCAAGCTCAACCTCGACTTGAGTCACCTTGGTGAGCTCGGCACGGTCGCGCTCTATGCCAACGATCGACAGATAAAGCAAATCTGTTACTCCGAGGAGTGGGCCGCCGAGGCGTCCTACACGATCCGGATCCGACAGATCGGTGGCACGGAGTCACCAACCACAGAACTGGCCCCTTCGGGCGTAGCCGCCCTGGTAGCCGGCCGGGGAGATGACCGCCCCTCACCCAGCCCTTCCCTCATCTCCGAGGGAGGGCCCTCATGCCGCGGCGAGCGCGGCGGACCTCCGTGAGCGAGCTCTCGTCGCGGCAGCAAGGTCATCGCCACATTCTCAGGCGCTCTGGGGCCAGCAGACAGGCGGTAGACCGACACGTGCGAGCGAGACTCGGCAGTGACTCGGCGCCCGCCCAGTCCGCGTGCCTGCTCTCCAACTCGAACCCGGCGAGTTGGCCCATCAGGTCGAGTTCAGCCGGCCAGATGTAGCGGTGCGGGCTCCGGAAGAGTTGAGCCTGCTTGCCGTCACCAAAACGGATGATGTGAGACGACCTGCTGCTGCAGGACATCGTAGGTGTCCAAGCCGATATACCCGGACTCGGCGTGCCATACGGTGGCCCGCTGCCCCGGCGGGGGCCTACGCAACTCAGGCACGTCGACTTTGGTGCGGAGCTGGTCGATCATCGGGATCGACAGCTCGATTCCGGTGACTGGTACGCCGCGCTCAGACAGATTGACGGCCACACGGCCAGTACCGATCGCGAATTCGAGGGCTCGGCCGTCGCCTGCGAGTTCGGTCAGTCGGTCGACGGTCGGTCCCAGCACCTCCTGAGCAAACATCCCGGTGCCCGGAGTGTTATAGGTCTGGGCGGTGTCAACGTCCCAGATCTCTTGCTGCCGCATGGCCCCGATCGTGTCCGCAGACGCCCCGCCCGTCCAACGATCAGCAAGCTCGGCCCTCAGATCCCCGACACTCTCAGGGCTCCATCTGGTGCTCGCCGACCACCCCGCCGTGCCCGGCAGGCTTCCGTCGGGCAGACCCGGTCGCGCCAGATCAGCGTGTACAGCCACGCCAGTTCCCGGTCGCGTCGCGCTCCGGTAAGCCGTCCAGCGCGCAGTTTCGTGGACCGGATCGTGTCGCGTCCGCCCTGATCAGTGCCCGTGCGTCGTGAGCACGGCGCAGGCCACCGGCAGGCTCGGGTCGAAGTTGCCGGCGTTGGTCAAGCCGTGCACCACGATGACGTACTGGTCGAAGGCCCCCAGCGAGGTCTCGGGAGCCCCCGCGTCGATGGACGTGAACGTGCGGGAGTCCGCCAGGTCGGATCCGGCGGGGACATCGTGGCCCAGGGTGATCACGACGGGACCGTAGGCCGGCAGTCCCTCGGCGAAGCTGAGCACGCCGTCGGCGCCGGCCAGGCTCATGTCGGGACAGTGCGCCTGGGTGCCGTTGCCGAAGCCGTGGATGTGCTGCATGTGCATCTGCCCGGGCTCGAGCCCGTGGCCGTTGAGGTCCACCCGCAGTTGCCCGTCCCGCTCGACCAGCGTCACGACCCCGTGCACACCGGAGTGATTGAGCTCGACCAGGGTGCCATGATCCACGACCGCGCCGTTCGAGGCGCCGGCGGGCTGGACCGCGACCGCGGCAGTGATGACCGCCGCCGCGGCGGCCGTCGCGATGGCGGCCCAGGTACGGGTGGTACGGCGCATGAGAGTCTCCTGTCGGACATGCCCGCGTCGCAGGCGTGGGATTCGTCCTCGGAAAAGACACGCGGCTCACGACCCGACGGTTCAGCCACCCGCCGCACGCCCGACCGCCACCCCACTCTGACAAGTGCCGTTGCAGCATCAGCGGTTCCACCACATGGCACCACCAGCGCGGTCATCTCCGACGGGCCTCGATCGGCCCAAATCGTCGGTGGTCGAACCGGTCAGGTAGTACTGCTGGCCGGTCAATGGGTCAATCCCGGCGTAGACGCGCACCTGGAACGACGCGCCACGCCGACGGATGTTGCCCCGCGCGCGGGGCAACACGCTGGTCCTCCTGGCCACGACCAGAAACCACCCATTGACACCGTCATGGACACGGCCCTGTCGGGCGACCTGGTGGAGGAGGTAAAACCGCAGGTCAGAAGGGGAGCCGGCGAGGGGAATCGAACCCCTAACCTCCCGATTACAAGTCGGGTGCGCTGCCAGTTGCGCCACGCCGGCGTCGCCGGGTCGAACCCGACGTGCTCAGGGTAACCGGACCGGGGAACGGCGTGGTGGCGCGGTGGAGTGTCGGACCACCAACTGGGCACTCAGCCGCACCGTGCGGGGCTCTGCCCCCTCGGTCGGCTCCAGCAGCAACCGGCCGGCGGTTCGGCCCTTCTCCACCATCGGCTGACGCACCGTGGTCAACCCCGCCCCGGCGGCCTCGCGGACGTCGTCGAAACCGGTCAGAGACAGATCCTCGGGCACCGTCAAACCCCGACGGCGGGCCTCGGCGAGTGCGCCGAGTGCCAACACGTCGGTGGTGCACGCGATCGCGGTCAGGTCCGGATACCGATCCAGCAGCGCGCGGGTCGCATGCGCGCCCGCCTCCAGGGTGTGGTCGAAACGTTCCTCGACCGGCACTCCAACCCATGCCACGCCCCGAGCTGCCAGCCCGTCGGCGAACCCGGCCAGACGCAGCCGCTCCAACGCGTAGATGGATCCCCGCTGCCGGGACAGGTCCGCCGGACCGTCGTTGCGGTCCGAGGACAACCGAGCACAGATGACACCCACCCGCCGATGCCCCAGGTCGGCCAGGTGTCGGCCCATGGCCGCACACACCGCCCGGTCGTCGATCCCGACGAAGTCAACCGCGGGTACCCCCACCGGTTCGTCCACTATCACCGTGGGCAGCGCGCGCCGCAGCACCGCAGCCAGGTGGACGTCGTCGTCGGGCATCGAGTAGACCACGAAACCGTCCACCGCTGCCCGGTGCACCATCCGGGCGTCGATGTCCGAACCGGGTCCGGCGGGCACCAGCAGTAGCCCGGTGCCGTCCTGTTCGCAGGCCAGCGCCAACCCCTCCAGGAACGCCACCGCGGCCGGGTCCCGGAACGCGTACGACAGTGTCTCGGTGAAGATCAGGCCGACCGCGCCGGCCTGTTGGGTACGCAGGCTGCGCGCCACCGGATCGGGGCCGGGGTAGCCAAGTTGGCGGGCCGCGTCCAGAACCCGGGCTCGTAGCTGTGACGACAACTGGTCCGGTCGGTTGTAGGCGTTCGACACCGTGGTGCGAGACACCCCGAGTTCGGCGGCAAGAGAAGCAAGAGTCGCCTTACGGCGCTTAGCAGGCGGACGCGGCATGCCCGCACCGTAGCCACCGGAGGCGTGACAGACCAGGCTTTACGACATTCATTCCACCTCGACCCGCCGTATCTGACCGCACTCGGCTTGAGACAAGGGTCACTCACATTCAGCCAACGTGTTTTTGGGGTGGTGCGGTGGAATCCCGGATGACGAGGGTTGGTCGGAACACCCTGGAATCCGCCGGAACGGTACCGCCCGCCAGTGCCGCGAGCAGGCCGTCCACCGCCGCGCCGGCCATCTCGACGATGGGTTGGGCGAGCGTGGTGAGCGCGGGCGTGCAGTAGCCGGCCATCGGGATGTCATCGAACCCCACCACGGACAGGTCCGCAGGCACGGTTCGTCCGCGCCGACGCGCCTCGCTGATCACGCCCAACGCCATCAGGTCGCTGGCACACACCACCGCGGTGGGCGGTCGAGGTGAGTCGAACAGGCAGGTCAACGCGGCCGCCCCACCGGCGGCCCCGTACTGGCCGTGCGCGACCAGTTCGGTGTCGGCCGACAGCCCGGCCTCGTCGAGGGCGAGTTCCCAGCCCGCGCGCTTGAGCCGGCTGGGCATCGACCGGACTGGTCCGCCGACGAACCCGATCCGACGGTGGCCCAGGTCCCGCAGGTGTCGGGTGGCCAGGTAACCGGCCGCGTGCTCGTCCACGCACACGTCCGGAACGGCCGCCGACGGCAGGCACCCGTTGACGAAGACCATGTGCACGCCCTCGTCCCGCAGGTCCTGGTAGTGCTCGTGCCGAGCGCCGGAGTCCGACGCCTCCGGCGAGACGAACACCATGCCATCGACGCCCCGGGCGAGGAGCATCCGCACATACTCCGCCTCACGCATGCTGGCCGCACGGGTGTTACACAGCACGCTGGAGTACCCGCGGCGGGCCGCGGTCGTCTCAAGCGCCTCGGCAAAGGCGGGAAACACCGGATTGGACAGTTCCGGCACCAACAGTCCCAGCACGCCGGTGCGGTGCAGCGCGGCGAGCCCGCGCCGGGTGTAGGGCATGTCGGCCAGCACCGCCAGGACCCGGCGTCGGGTCTGGTCGTTCACCCCCGCCCGGCGGTTCAACACCCGACTGACCGTCGAGATGCTCACCCCGGCCACCGCCGCGATCTCGGCGAGACCTGGCATGGCGATCTCCTTGGTACGCGGTGGTCAGGTTGACGCGGTCAGGTGAGGCGGTCAGGTGACGTGGAACGGGTGACGTGGACGGGTGACAGACGGCGGCGGCTGACGGTCGGCTGAGGCGACTGACGGTGGCTCATGACGGTTCGGGCCTGGATCGGCTCGATGCCGCCATCATGCATCATCGGCGTCGCACCACCGTCAATCACCCGGTCGCTGGATCGGTGCCGAACGGCGAACAATC
>DATCXL010000422.1:0-6153 GCA_036565825.1 Mycobacteriales bacterium | reverse complement strand
GCCGCTGGCCTTCCACGAGAAGTACACCTCCGGCCGGGTCATCTCCCGGCTCACCTCGGACCTGGACGCGCTCAACGACCTGTTGGACAGTGGGCTGGACGGGCTGATCACAGCGTTTCTGTCGGTGATCACGATCGGGATCGTGCTGCTGTTCCTGGACACCCCGCTCGCCCTGCTGACGCTGCTGTCGCTGCCGCCACTGCTGTTGCTCATGCGGTGGTTCCGTCGGCACTCCGCGTTGGCCTACCGGCGGACCCGGGAGACCATCGCGCTGCTGATCGTGCAGTTCGTCGAATCGCTCGGTGGCATCCGCGCGGTGCAGGCGTTCCGTCGGGAACGGCGCGACGACGAGATCTTCGAGGCGCTCAACGAGGACTACCGGCGGGCCAACTTCCGGGCCATGGAGCTGATCGCCTGGTTCGTGCCCGGGGTGAAGTTGCTGGGCAACACCACCATGGCCGCGGTGCTGGTCTACGGCGGTTACCGGGTACTCGACGGCCAGATGCAGGTCGGCGTGCTGGCCGCGTTCCTGCTCTACCTGCGCCGGTTCTACGACCCGATGCAGGACCTGGCCATGTTCTACAACTCGTTCCAGTCCGGCACCGCGGCCCTGGAGAAGCTGTCCGGGGTGCTGGAGGAGACCTCGACCGTGCCTGAGCCGGCCGACCCGACCCCGCTGCCCGAACCACGCGGCACGGTCGAGTTCCGCGACGTGACATTCGGCTACGTCAACCGGGTGGTGCTGCCGGAACTGTCGCTGCGGATACCGGCCGGGCAGGCGGTGGCCCTGGTTGGCGCGACCGGGGCCGGCAAGTCCACCCTGGCCCGGCTGCTGGCCCGGTTCTACGACCCGCGGTCCGGGCAGGTCCTGCTCGACGACGTGGACCTGCGGGACCTGTCCGAGGCCGACCTGCGGCGCGCGGTGGTGATGGTCACCCAGGAGAACTTCCTGTTCACCGGCACGGTGGCCGACAACATCGCCTTCGGCCGCCCGGGCGCCAGCAGGGCCGACATCGAGGCGGCCGCCGCGGCCATCGGGGCACACGAGTTCATCTCGGCGCTGCCGGACGGCTACGACACCGACGTACGCAAGCGCGGTGGGCGACTGTCGGCCGGGCAACGCCAACTCGTCGCCTTCGCCCGGGCGTTCCTGGCCGACCCGGCCGTGCTGATCCTGGACGAGGCGACCTCGTCGTTGGACGTGCCCAGCGAGCGACTGGTGCAGCGCGCGCTGCGCACCATCCTGGCCTCACGCACCGCCCTGATCATCGCCCACCGGCTGTCCACGGTGGAGATCGCTGACCGGGTGCTGGTGATGGACGACGGGCGCATCGTGGAGGACGGCGAGCCCTCCGCCCTGGTCGCCGGCGCCGGCCGGTTCGCCACCCTGCACCAGTCCTGGCGCGACTCCCTGGTCTGACCCACCCGCCGCCACATCGTCGCCACGGTCCGCCGCGCACCGTCCCGCTGCCATTCTCGAACGTGTCAGGGAAAGTGAGACGTTCTCACCGCCGATCGTGTCCTCTCGACGCGTCCGCCGTGGGGCGTGGTTGGAGGTGGTGGAAGGCCAGTGCCGCGGCGGTCGCGACGTTGAGTGAGTCCACCCCTGTCGGCATCGGGATCCGCACCCGCAGGTCGGCGGCGGCCAGGGCGGCGCCCGTCAGGCCGGGGCCCTCCGCCCCGACGAGCACGGCGACCTTCGGCAGGGACTCGGCGCGCACGTCGCGCAGGTCCACCGCCGAGGGGTCCGGGGTCATGGCCAGCACCCGGAAACCGGCCGCCGGCAGTTCGGCCAGTGCCTCCGGCCATGGTGCGAGCCCGGCGAACGGCACCCGCAGGACGTGTCCCATGGACACCCGAACGCTGCGCCGGTACAGCGGATCGGCACACCGGCCGCCCAGCAGTACCGCGTCGATGCCGAGCGCGGCGGCGTTACGGAACAGCGCGCGGAGGTTCTCGTGGTCGTTGACCCCCTCCAACACGGCGACCCTGGTCGCCCGGCGCAGCAGGTCCGAGGCCGGTGGCATCAGGGCCCGGTCGGCGGTGGCCAACACACCGCGGTTCAGGTGGAAGCCGACCACCTCCGCCATCACCTCCGCTGTGGTGACATACGCGGGCGCGTCGACGTCGGCCAGGTCGACGCGTAGCGCCTGGACCCGGGCCGGCACGCCCAGCACCGCGCGCAGCGGGTACGGGGAGTCCAACAGTCGGCGCACCACCGGCACGCCCTCGGCGATGACCAGCCCGCGGCCACCGGGCCGGTCCGGGCGGCGGTCGGCCAGGGTCAGGTCACGGAAGTCGTCCAGCCTCGGGTCGGCCGGGTCGTCGAGGTGGATGAAGGTCGCCACGGCACCGATCATGCCGGGCACCGGGTCCACCCGACCCGCCCGGTCGGCTGCCAACCCCGGCCGGTCAGTGCCGGGGCCGAGCCACCCCACCGGCGCGGTCGCGGCCTCGGACCCGGGTGGTCAGCCTCAGGTGCCGCTGAGCATCTGTCCCATGGCGGCCAGCACCGACGGTTCGACCCGGTAGAACACCCACGTTCCCCGCCGCTCACTGGTCAGTAGCCCGGCCTGACGCAACTTCTTCAGGTGGTGGCTGACCGTCGGCTGGGACACGCCGACGTCGGCGACCTCACACACGCACGCCTCCCCACCCTCGTGGGCGGCGATCCTGGAGAACAGCCGCAGCCGTACCGGGTCAGACAGCGCCCTGAACATCGCCGCCATCCTCACCGCGTCGGACTCGGACAGCTCAGCCGACGTCAGTGGCGGACAGCACGGCGCCACGCCGCGGGCCGGCGCCACCCTCGCATTCGACATGCCCCCACTTTGACACATGTCGAACCATCCCGGCAGGGCGCGGGCACCCACCGTCGGCCCGGTCAGCGCGTCGGTCCGGCCCACAGCGTGGTGACGTCAAGTTCGGCGGTCACCGGCACCACACCGGCCAACTGCCGGTCGTGGGTGACCAGCAGCAGGGTGCCGGGGTAGTCGACCAGAGCGGCCTCAAGCTGCTCGATGGCCGGCAGGTCCAGGTGGTTGGTCGGCTCGTCCAACACCAGACAGGTCGAACCGCGGGCCTGGAACAACGCCAGCCCGGCCCGGGTGCGCTCCCCCGGGGACAGCGTGTCCAGCGGCCTGGTCACCGCGTCGGCACCCAGCCGGAACTTGGCCAACAGCGTCCGGGCATCCACCGGAGGCAGTCCGGACAGGGCACAGAACACGTCCAACAGCATCCGCGGGCCGGACAGTTCACCACGTGCCTGATCCATCTCACCGACCACCACACCCGGTCCGGCGTAACGCTGGCCGGCCGACAACGGCAGCCGGCCAAGCAACGCCTCGATGAGGGTGGACTTGCCGCTGCCGTTGGGTCCGGTGATCCGTAGCCGGTCACCGGACCCAACGGTCAGGTTCACCGGCCCGAGCCGCACGTCGCCGCGTTCGATCACCGCCTCTCGCAACGAGAACGCGATCTGGCTGCCCGGCCCGTCCGAAACGATGGTCAGCCGCAGTTCCCATGGGTCGCGCGGTTCGTCCATCTCGGTCAACCGGTCGCGGGCGCGCTCGACCCTGGCCGCGCTCGCGCCGGTGCGCTGGGAACGCTGCGTCTCGCGGTACCGGATGTGCTTGTCGCCCTCCCGCCGTGGATCGGCCGAACGCCGGGCACCTGACCGGGCCCACTCCCGCTGCCTGCGGGCCCGCTCGGTCAGGGCGTCGCGCGCGGCGACGTAGGCCGCGTACTCCTGCTCGGCGTGGGCGCGTGCCGCTGCCCGCTCGTTCAGGTAGGCCTGCCACCCGCCGGCATACTCGACCGCACCGTGGCTGAACTCGTCGAGCTCGATCACCCTGGTGGCGACGGCCGCACAGAACGCTCGGTCGTGGGAGACCAGCACCACGCCGCCGCGGAAGCCGGCGACAGTCTGCTCGATCGCGTCCAGCCCGGCGGTATCCAGGTCGTTGGTCGGCTCGTCGAGCAGCAGCACGTCGGCGCGGGTGAGCAACACCGCGGCCAGCCGCAGTCGGGCCGACTGTCCGCCGGACAGCGCCCCGACGGCACGATCCGGCGTGCTGGGACCCGGCACGGTCAGGTCGCCTTCGGACCGCCCGGGTGCCCAGGGCAGGCCCAACCGGGCACACACCGGCCCGGCGCGCTCGGTCAGATCCGCACCACCAAGCGCGAGCCAACCGTCCAACGCCGCCGAATAGCCGTCCCCCGCCCCCGGCGTTCCCTCGGTCAGTGCTGTGGTGGCATCCCGTAGGGCCGCCTCGGCGGTACCCACTCCGGTTCGCCGGGCCAGGTATCCGGCCATGGTCTCCCCGGGCAACGCACCCGCCTCCTGCGGGAAATGCACCACCGTCACCCCACCCGGATGGCGACCTACCGAACCGGACTCGGGATCGAGTTCGCCGGCCAGAACCCGCAGCAGGGTGGTCTTGCCGACCCCGTTGGGACCGACCACGGCGATGCGGTCCCCGGCCGAGACGGTGAGGTTGACGCCGGCAAGGACCACCCGCGAGCCGCGCGACACGGTGATCTCTCGGGCGACGAGCGAGGCGGACACCCGACCAGTCTGGGGGCGTCCGGTCCGGTGGTCGAGTTCATTTCTCAGCCTCCGTCGGCCGCGCCCGGGCGAAACGGAGGAAGGGTTTTTAGGCCACATGCGGGACGAAAGACCTTTGTACTCCTCCGTAGAGTCAGGATGACGGCAATGTAGCGCGATACTGCCAACGCCATTCTCGGTCGGGAGTGCACGCACGGATGACCACGTTGGAGTTTGCCGAGGCTCGGGTGCGGTCGCATCCGAGCGGCACGGCCGCACCCCCGACAGCGACCCGCCCACCCCGTCGATCCCGTCGCGGCACGTTCCTGCTGCCGCCGTGGCGCCGGGCGCCGATGCTGGCCTTCAGGCATCCGGCGGTCATCCTCGCGGTGGTCGCCGCGGCCGCGATCCTGGCCTGCGCAGCCTCCTCAGCATCGCTTTTCCTGTCGTCGTCGTCCTCCGAGGCGTTGCACCGCATCATCGCGGCCGACTGCCCGGACGCGTCGTTCCCGACGGTCAACCTGACGCCCGCACCAACGGTGAGCACGGACACGACCACGTTCGAGCGGCGGATCACCGCGCTGCCCGACCTGGCCGGCATGCAGCGGGACGTACCCCGGGCGATGACCGACGCCGGCCTGGCCACACCGGCCCGAACCATCCAGTCACCGCACTCGGGGCAGGAATTCCCGGCAGCAACCCACGGGCCCACCCACCAGACCATGCGGCTGTTCTACGGCGATGGTGCGCTGGACAACGTCAGCGTCGAGTCCCGGATCGGTGGGAACGGCCTGATGCTGTCCTCGGCCGGAGCGGCCATCCTGTCCGCCGGTCCGGGTGACACCATCACCTTCGCCGGCACACCGGTCCGGGTCGTCGGCGTCTACAAGAACCTCTACGACGAACCGCTGCGGCCCTACTGGTGCTCCTACACCGGCCTGGGCCTGGTGCCCTGCGACACCTGCGGCACCGCCCCGCCGCCGCTGGCCATCTTCACCGACCCGTCGACGTTCGACCAGCTCTACCGGCAACTGGCTGCCTCCGGGGGCACCACCGCCGCGCTGACCTACCAGTGGATCTCCCCGATCGACACCCGACACCTCACACTCAGCGAGGCGCACGAGGTTCTACGTTCACAACAGGCCACCTACGACCGCCTCGGGCTGGACGAGTCCAACCAGATCATCGCAGCGTCCAACCAGTCACAACTACCGAAGATGACCGACCAGGCCACCCGTATCCGGGACGGCCTGCACGGCCCGGTGGTGCCGATCGCGCTGGGCGGCGCGCTGCTGGCCCTGCTGCTGGTCGGGGCGGCCGGCAGTTACTGGGCGGACCGGCGGGCCCGCGAGGTGCGACTGTTGTCCTCCCGCGGCGTGGGCCCTGGCGGGCTGGCCCTCAAGGCCGCACTGGAACTGACCCTGCCGGCCGTGATCGGCACCGTGCTGGGCTGGTGGTTGGCCCGTTGGCTGGTCGCCGCGTTGGGCCCCAGCCCCGACGTCGACCCGTCCGCACCACGCGACGCCGCGCTCACCGCGTTGGCCGGCCTCGTCGCCGGCGTGCTGCTGCTCTCGGCGGTGGCCGGGGTGCGGGCCCGCAACGCCACC
>DATCXL010000355.1:0-7703 GCA_036565825.1 Mycobacteriales bacterium | reverse complement strand
CCGGTGTCGCCGCGGAGCAGTCGCTCGGCGGTGACCCGGTCGATCTCGCTGTCCCGGTGTGTGCTCATCCTGTACTCCTCAGCGTCGAAGACGTCGAAGACGTCACACCGTGCGGCGAGATTTCTCCGCCATGCTCCCCTGACTTCGGATCCCGAGGGTCCTCAGACTGCTTCGGGGGTTCGTCCCTTGACGGCGGCGGAAGATTCGCGGCCAGCCTGCGGAGTCCGCGGTATGCGGCGGTGCGCACCGCGCCGGGACGCTTGCCAAGCACCCGTGCCGCGGTCTTGGCGTCCAGTCCCATCACCGTCCGCAACAACACCGCCTCGGCCTGGTCTCGGGGCAGCGCTGCGATCAGAGCCAGCGCCGCCTTGGTGGCCACCGCGTCCAGCGCCGACCCCGCGGTGTCGGCGTCGGCCGGCACCTCGACCAGGTGGTCGACCGGGCCGGTGCGCGGTCGGCGCTGTTGACGTCGCAGGTGGTCCACGGCGCGATGCCGACCGATCGTGGCCGCCCAGCCTCGGAACCCGTCCGCGTCACCACGGAAACGCCCCAGGTCCCGGACGATCTGCAACCAGGCCTCGGAGGCCACATCCTCGGCATCGTTACCGACGAGCACCCGTAGGTAGCGCAGCAAACCAGGTTGGACCATCCGATAGACCACCCGGAAAGCGTCGTCATCACCGCGCTGTGCGGCATGCACGGCAGCCGACAGTTCCTCCTCGGTGGCCCGGGGTGACGACCTGTCGCCAGGGCCACTTCCTGCTTCGCGCGTGTCCCCGCCGCGCCCCAACCCGAACTCCGCCGATTTCCGCACGGCGGCATGATGCCGCATCAACGGTCATCCGGACAGATCTCGTCCGAAGTAGTACCGGTCAGACGGTTGATTCCAGACTGTCTGCCGTCGTCCCTGCGACCAAGGCTTTGAGAACCAACCTGACCCATCTGATCACGCCGTCATGTGGGGGTCTGAGGGGGCGCGGGGTGGAGCGAAGCTCCCCCGCAGAAGGCAACACGGCGCCATGCCCCCTACGGCGGGGCTTCGGAGCCGGGGCTCCGCCTCGGCGAAGGCCTGGACGCAACCATCTAGAGACGAGCCCGGCGCGGGCGGGGCTGGCAACGTGGGCAGGAGTAACTCGACCGGTTCATGAAGGCCTCACGGCGGACCGGCGCCCCGCAGCGTGGGCACGGTTCGTCCCGACGCCCGTACACCGCCAGCGACCGGTCGAAGTACCCGCTCTCCCCGTTGACGTTCACATACAGGCTGTCGAACGAGGTACCTCCGTCATCCAACGCCTCGGTGAGCACCGCCCGCACCGCGGCCAGCAGGCCGGCCACCACGGGTCGGGTGAGTGTCTCGGTAGGCCGGGCCCAGTGCAGCCGAGCCCGCCACAGCGCCTCATCGGCGTAGATGTTGCCCACTCCGGAGACCAGTGTCTGGTCGAGCAACGCCCGCTTCACCCCGGTGTGCCGCCGTCGTAGCGCGTCGACGAAGGCCGCGTCGTCGAACAACGGGTCGAGTGGGTCCCGGGCGATGTGTCTGATCGGGGCGGGCAACTCGGCACCACCGGGATCCACCGCCAGCCCACCGAAGGTTCGCTGGTCGACAAACCGCAGCTCACCGTCACCGTCGGTGAAGGACACCCGCACCCGCAGGTGCGTCTCGTCAGGTGCCTCCTGGGGGCGGACCAGCAACTGGCCGCTCATGCCCAGATGGCCGACGACCGCGTCGCGGTTGTCCAACGGCAGCCACAGGTACTTTCCGCGCCGGCAGGCTCCGGTGACCGTCCTCCCGGTCAGGCTGGCCGCGAAGTCGACGGGCCCGGCCTCATGGCGACGCACCGCACGGGGATGGCGCACCTCGACCCGGGCGATCGTCCGACCCACCACCCACCGCTCCAGACCGCGCCGCACCACTTCCACCTCGGGCAGTTCAGGCACTGCCGGGAACCTCCTTGGCCAGATCGAGCAGCGCGTCGCGCGCCCCGTCCGGGATCAGGTCGGGATCCAGTACCCCCGGTACCGCCAGATGCGCGGCGGCAGGAATCCGCAGTACCACCCGACACCGGCCCGGTAGCGGGCCCTCGGTCACCACGCCCCCGTCCTCGCCCTCACCGGCAAGCACCACCACGGCCTCGCGGGCCAGTTCGGCACGCCGCCCACCACACAGCCAGTCCAGCGCCGCGGTGGCGGACTCCAGCCCGGCCGCGGTGTCCGGAGTGAGCAGAAGAACCGAACTGGCGATGGTCAACGCCCCGTCCAGCACATCCCAGGACGGCGCGGGGCCGCAGTGCACCAGCAACAGGCCGAACCGCTCCGGCCATGGGCCGACGAGTTCACCCGGGCCGGTCGGCTCGTAGGTCAACCGGGGGGCGACCGGCATCAGCGCCCCGGGTGGCGTGCGATACAGGCCGAACCGGGTCGCCAGTCCGGTGCCGGGAGGCGCCGAATCCATGTCGAGCAGCAACACGTCGGCCGGCTGCACCGAGGCAAGTGCCAACGCCAGGCCAGCCGCCGTCGTCGAGGTGTCCACTCCGCTGACCGCGGGGAGCAGCACCACACACCGAGGTCGTCGGTTGGTCGTCGAGAACGCGGCCATGGACGTGGCTTCGAAGATCACGGTACGAGCTGGGTCGGGTGGGTCAGGTGGCTCGGGTGGCTGAGGTAGCTCGGGTAGATCGGGTGGCTCGGACAGGTCCACCGGGTCGGAGGGCGGCTGCACGCCCGACTCCGGGTCCATCGCCACTCCTGCCGGTCCTCGGTCTCGCTGTGGGTCGCTGTGGGGTTCGCCCGCCGGTCGGCCGTCCGCCACCGGTAGCCGGCCCAGAAGGGCCGGGTGACACAGTATTGTCCACGCCCGACAGGATCCTGGCGGGCCCGTGTCCCGATCCAACACAAGTCCGACACAGTCCGAGGTCGGTCCGGCGCCGAGCGACGCACGCGGCACCGTCATGACCAGGCGAGCCCGAGACGACCACGAACCGATGCGGGACGACGGACTCAGCCGTGGGCGGTGGTGCGCTCCTTGAGAATCTTCCAGGCGGTCTCCGCGGCCATCTGTTCGGCCTGCTTCTTGCTGCGCCCGACCCCACTGCCGAGGACCTCCCCGGCGACCCGCACGATCGCGGTGAAGTGCTTCTCGTGGTCTGGGCCCTCTTCGCTCACCGAGTACTCGGGTACGCCCAGTGCGGTGGCCGCGGTGAGTTCCTGCAGACTGGTCTTCCAGTCCAGCCCGGCTCCCCGTTGTGCCGCGTCGGCCATCACCGAGTCGAACAGCCGGTGCACCACCTTGTCCGCGATCTCCAGGCCGTGGTCGAGGTACACCGCGCCCAGCACCGCCTCGAGCGTGTCGGCGAGGATACTGGCCTTGTCCCGGCCGCGGGTCACCTCCTCGCCGCGCCCCAGACGTAGGTGGGCGCCGAGTCCGCCCGGGCCGAGGGTGCGCGCGACGTCGGCGAGGGCACGCATGTTGACCACCGAGGCCCGGAGCTTGGCCAGTTGGCCCTCCGGCAGGTCGGGGTGCTGCCGGAAGAGCGCGTCGGTGACCACCAGACCGAGCACCGCGTCACCGAGGAACTCCAGCCGCTCGTTGGTCGGCAACCCTCCGTGCTCGTAGGCGTAGGACCGGTGGGTCAGTGCCCGTTCGAGCAGGCCCGGCTCCAGCGACACGCCGAGAGCCGCCATGAGCGGCGCGGTGCTCGACAACGGTCCCGTCACGCGTTCACTCCTTCCGGCCATCACGCCACACAACTGCCCGCAGGACAAGTGTGACGTACGACATCACAGAAGGGCGTGCGGGCACGGATGTTCCGGCGTGCCGCGAGATTCGTCAGCAGCGGCACGCCCGAACGCCGGCACCGAACCGAATTCAGGGGGCCAGGACCTGCGCGCCATCGTACTGACCACATGCGGGGCAGGCAGTGTGCGGCAGCTTCAGCTCACGGCAGGCACGGTTCCCGCATGGCGCGAGTGTCGGCGCCGTGGTCTTCCACTGGGAACGGCGCGAATGCGTGTTGCTCCGCGACTTCCTCCGCTTGGGGACGGCCACGTCTACTTCTCCTGACTGTCGGTCACGTCGGGCGCCTCGACGGCGTCGCCGACACCTGGGTCACCGAGCCGCTCGGCGAGAGCGGCCCAGCGTGGGTCGATCTGTTTGTGCGCGTGGTCTGACGGAAGCCTGTCCAACCGCTCGCCACAGGTGATGCACAGGCCGCGACAGTCCTCCCGACACACCGGGGTGATCGGCAGCCCGAGGACCGTCGCGTCACGCACCACCGGCTCAAGGTCGATCAGGTCGGCCACGAGCCGGCTCACCTCACCCTCCGCGGCGGTGTCGTCGGTGGTGCTGTCCGGGTAGACGTACAGCTCCTGCAGGTCGACAACCACCTCGTCGGTGACCGGTTCGAGACAGCGCCCGCACTCCCCCTCCACCGGCGCGGTGACGGTGCCGGAGACCAACACCCCCTCCGTCACCGACTCGAGCCGCAGATCGAGGTCGAGCGGTGCCCCCTCGGGCACCCTGATCAGCTCCAGGCCGAGCCCGGCAGGCGCTGGAGCGGTGAACCGGACAGCACGCATGGACCCGGGACGCCGGCCCAGCTCGCGGGTGTCAAGTACGAGCGGGTCGCGTGGGTTCAGGCGCGGGCGCGGTGTCGTGTGCTCAGGCATGCGGATTAGGTCCAGAGGCGAGACCAGTGGTCAAGCTTAGCGGAGTGGGGCGGGCGGCGTCGATTTCGGCTGGTACCTCGGTCACAGGTCACTCATCTGATCACTCATCGCGACAACCGGGCGGGACGCTCCCGCGGGCTGGCGGCCGGGCGGTCCGACCCGACATCGGTCGCCGGCACCCGCTCGCGCAGCGACTGCCGACCCTTCTCCACGGTACGTAGGGTACGGGTCAGCGTCTCCGCCAGGCCGGACAGCCTCGCCGAGACGTACTCGTCGGCCTCAGCCCGAAGCTGGTCGGCCTGTTCACGTGACTCCGCGAGCAGGGCATGGGCCTGTTCACCAGACTCGTGGACCAACCGCCTCGCCTGCTCGCGGGCATCGGCCACCAGTAGCCGGGCCTGCTCGTTGGCGGCCTGGTGTACCTCGGTCTCGGTGAGCAGCCGGTCGTGCTCGGCGCGGGCGTCGGCAACGATGCGCTCGGCTTCCTGCTGGGCCGCGGCGAGCATGCCCTGAACCTCGGCGCGAGCCTGGGCCAGAGCCCGTTCCCGGGCCGCCTCCGCCTTCTCCGCGGCGCGTTCGAGCCGTTCCCGGGCCCGGGCCAGCAACTCATCCTGGGCCGAGATGACCGCCTGCGCGTCGTCGAGTTCGGTCGGCAGCGAACCGCGGATGTCGTCCAACAGGTCCAACGCGTGGTCGCGCGGCAACACACAGGACGCGGACAGCGGCACCGCGCGGGCGTTCTCCACCAGCCCGACCAACTCACGCAACGCCTCGAAGACCCGGAACACCTCGACCTGCCGGTCGGCGCCGCCTGTCATCGGCGTTCGGCCAGCCGCGCGGCGAGGCGCTCCTGGACGTGTGGCGGCACCAGGTTGTGCACGTCACCGCCGTAGGTGGCCACCTCCTTGACCAGGCTCGAGGACAGGAAGCTGTACAGCGGGTTGGTGGCGATGAACATCGTCTCGACATCGGCCAGGCCGAAGTTCATCTGCGCCATCTGGAGTTCGTAGTCGAAGTCACTGACCGCACGCAGGCCCTTGACCACCACCGGGATGTCGTGACTCTGGCAGTAGTGCACCAGCAGACCGTGGAAGGAGTCGACCCGCACGTTGGAATAGTCGGCGGTGACCTCGGCCAGCATGTCCATGCGCTCCTCGACGGTGAACAGGCTGGACTTGTTCTTGTTCACCAGCACCGCCACGACCACCTCGTCATACAGACGGGCGGCGCGACCGACGATGTCCAGGTGACCGTTGGTCACCGGGTCGAACGAGCCAGGACACACCGCGCGCCTCACAGCCGGCGACCGTACCAAAGCGTCCCCTCCCCGTACCGACGATTCTTGACCGGTTCGATCGACTCCGGCCAGTTCGGACCAGTACCACGACTGGAGCGCTCGACCACCACCACCGCATCCGACGCCAACCAGCCGTGCGTCACCAGCGCACGCAGCAGCCCGTCCAGGTCGGCGCCGGGCAGCGAGTAGGGGGGATCGGCGAAGACCAGGTCGTAGCCGGCTCCGGACGGCCCCTCGGCCAACACCCGACCGGCAGGTGCCTGGGCGACCCGCGCGCCGGTCAGACCCAGAGTGCGGGCGTTGTCGGCCACCAGCCGCGCCGCTCGCGGATCTGACTCCACCAACAGGGCGTGGTCAGCCCCTCTGGACAGCGCCTCCAGCCCCACCGCGCCGGATCCGGCGAACAGGTCCAGTACCCGCGCACCGGTGAGGTCCAGCAACGTGTCCAGGGTGGCGAACAGCGCCTCGCGGGTACGGTCGGTCGTCGGTCGGGTGGCACGGCCCGGCGGTACCGCGATCTGCCGACCGCCCACCGAACCTCCGACGATGCGGGTCACCCCGCCATCATTCCAGCCACCGACCGGCCGGCAGGACCCCCGAACGACGTGTCCCCGGTCACTGGGTGGTTGATTCCAGGCCCTCGGCCCGAGTGTCAGACCTTCTCCAGGTACTCGGCCTGCTGGTTGGACACCAGCGCGGCCACCTCGGCGGACAGGGCCGGGTGGGTGGCCAACCCCGGGTCGGTCCGCACCAACTCGGTGGCCTCCTCGCGGGCGCTGGCGATGAGCGGTTCGTCGCGGAGTAGCGAGAGCATCCGCAACTGCGAACGACGGCCGGACTGGGCCGCGCCGAGCACGTCACCCTCGCGTCGCTGTTCCAGGTCAAGCCGGGCCAGTTCAAAACCGTCGGTGGTGGCGGCGACCGAGTCCAACCGGGCCCGGGCCGGGGAACCCTCGGGCAACTCGGTGACCAGCAGGCACAGGCCGGGGGCACGGCCCCGCCCGATCCTGCCGCGTAGCTGGTGCAACTGTGAGACCCCGAACCGGTCGGCGTCCATCACCACCATCACCGTAGCGTTGGGAACGTCCACCCCGACCTCGACCACGGTGGTGGCGACCAGCACGTCCAGGTCGCCGGCGGCGAACCGGCGCATCGTTCGTTCCTTGTCCTCGGCCGGCAGCCGGCCGTGCAGAGCGGCCACCCGAAGTCCGGCCAGCGGGCCGTCGCGCAGTTCGGGTGCCAGGTCCAGCACGGCCAGTGGCGGACGACGGCCGTCCGGCTCGACATCACCACCCGTGTCGGTAACCGCGCCGTCCCCGTCCTCGTCCGGACCGGCGGCCTCGCCGATCCGCGGACAGACCACATAACCCTGGTGGCCTGCCCTGACCTCCTCTCGCAGGCGCTGCCAGGCCCGTTCCAACCAGTGCGGCCGGTCCGCGGCGGGCACCACCGACGTCGACACCGGCGAACGGCCGGCGGGCAGCTCACGCAGCGCGAAGGTCTCCAGGTCGCCGTACACGGTCATCGCCACCGTCCGCGGGATCGGCGTCGCGGTCATCACCAGCACGTGTGGCGGTGCCACCGCCTTACCGCGCAGCGCGTCGCGCTGCTCCACCCCGAACCGGTGCTGTTCGTCGACCACCACCAGGCCCAGGTCGGCGAAGTCCACGCCCTGCTGGATCAACGCGTGGGTGCCGATCACGATCCCGGCCTGGCCGGAGGCGGCCCGGGCCAGCGCCTC
>DATCXL010000410.1:0-2002 GCA_036565825.1 Mycobacteriales bacterium | reverse complement strand
TCCTGGCCGGCCGCGGCGAACCCGCAACCAGGCCACGGGGCGTCCTCAGGGTGAACAGACTGGTGATGCCACCCGAACAGGTACGCCAACTCCTGCGGGTCAGACACCCGCATGCCGATCCGGTTCGCCGACTGGGCCTTGACGTTGGTGTCAGCGACCATGTCCGCGGTCGCACGCAACGCCGACATGACCACGTTGACCCCGACACCCCGACCGATCCGCTGGATCTCCGACAGGTTCTTACGAAGCTGCGGGGACTTTGCCTGCTCACCTGCCGCCTCAGCCCCCTCATCGACCACGATGACGATCTCGGGCAGGGTCGGGGAGATCGGCAGGTCGGTAGAGTCCGCGCCCCGGGTCAACGCCCGGTAGGCGGTGCCACGAACCTTGATGATCCGCAGCGCCGCCTCGGTCATCCGCAGCGCCTCCGGTGAAGTCGAGGCCACCCAGTCCACCGGCGGGTTCGGCACACCACCGTCGGGTCCGCGTTCGTGCCAGGCCCACAGCCACGGCAGGGACAGCCGCCCACCAGACAGGTCGATGTGCCACACCAGCACGTCGACCATGCGGGCGAGCTGCGCGGTGATGATGTGCAGTTCGTTGGACTTCCCGCTGCCTTTCTGCCCGATCACCAGCGTGGATGACTGCCGCACCTCCATCAACGCCGTCTCACCGTTGCGGCGGATCCCCACCCCGAACGGGTTGTTGACCGTCAGCGGGGAGTAGTCCGCCGGGAACGGCTGTTCGGAGATCAGGGCGTTGACCGTGGACACGTGCAGTACCGCAGCGCCCCGGTGCGCCCCGGCGGTCACCTCGACCCCGCAGCCGATCGGCAACCGCAGGTCAGACGCCAACGCGTCCACGGATCCGGCCAACGACCGCCACGTCGTCCCCCCGGGAAGGTCAACGTCGATGCTGTACCCGGTGCGAGCCGGCCAGGTTTGGATGTTGAGGATCTGCGCGCCGCGGATCCCACACACCCGGGCCAGGCGGGCACTCCACTCATCGCCGGTACGGGCACGGCGGGACAACACCACCGCGCGGCGTTCCCGCTCGGCCGCGCGGCGTTCCCGCCGGGACAACACCGGGGCGAGTAGCCCCATACCCAACGTGCCCACGATCAGCGATCCGAGCGCGTCACCGGACCACGGGCTGGTCGCCAACGCGTAGGTCACCCAACTACCCGTCCCCGCCCAGCACGCCGCCCGGTACAACCGGGTCACCCCGGCCGTGCCCTGTAGCGACTCAGCGATCAACGTCCCCACCGTCGTCGCCGCTGTGGCCGCCCCCGCCCAGATGGGATCCACGTGCGCCAGATACCCGACCGAGGCCAGCGACAGGGCACCCCCGGCGATGTTCACCGCCGCGTGGGTGGGCCCGCTGTGTTTGGTCGTCCACTCCACCGGCGTCGACTTCTTCGCGTTGTTCGTCATGGCGGTCAGCCGGGCACGTTCCACTTGCGTTCGCCCTTACGCGGCTGTTCGTGCCGGTTCAGGTCGGCCTCGTGCAACCGGCGGAACGCCGGACCCACTTCGGCGACGGCCTGCGCCGCCTGCATCTGGAGTTGGTAGACCTGCGCCAGCAGTTCGAGCACCGCGCCGTGGATCGGCCACTCCTCAGCCGCCCGCGCCACCGTGACCCGCGTCGCGTTGGCGACGTGACTCAACGCGTCGGGCAACGCCCTGAGGTGCCGTTCGACGTCGAGCATCGATTCGGGGTCGTAGGCCGCCGCAGCGGCCGACATCTCCGCGGCCAACTCGGGCAGTCGGAACGTCATGGTCGTACCTCCGTTTCTCATCGTGTCGTTGTGCGCACGGCCGGGTGGTGTGGCCCGTGCACCACCGGGGGCGTACGTGTCCGCTCCGGGAACCGCGGCCGGTACCGGCGCCTGCGCGTTGGTCGTCTGGTCACCGCGGATCGTGTTCCCGACACGGTCCTGCGGCTGTTGCTCCCCACGGTTGCGTCGGCGGAGTCGTTGGGTGCTCTTGCGGCCGGCCACCCA
>DATCXL010000409.1:0-2984 GCA_036565825.1 Mycobacteriales bacterium | reverse complement strand
GCTCCGGATGGCAGACGCGGTCGAGGAACTGGCCCGGGCCAGCGCACGGGACGACATGGTGGCCATGACCGCGGCCAACCGGCGCTTCCACTTCACCGTCATCGAGGCGTCCGGGATGCCACGGCTGACCCGGCTGGTGCGTCAGCTCTGGGACGCCATCGATCCGTACCGCGTGCTGTACTACACCGAGCTGTCCAACCGCGAGACGGTCGACCGCCAGCACCGGCAGATCCTCACCGCGGCACAGGCCCGAGACGTCGACCAGGTGGTGGCCCTGCTCGACGAGCACCGGGAGCACGCCATCGCCAGGTTCGCGCAGATTCTCGGCCCGGACGACGATCTGCTGGTTGGCCGCCGGGCCTGAGCGCGCGGCCCGGCCCGACGGGTGGCGAAGGTGCCGGTCCGGAAGCGGCTGTCAGCGGGCGGCCAGTTCTCGGCGGCTCGCCTTTGTGCGGTACATGGAGTGGTCGGCCAGCTCCAGGGCGGTGCCCGGGTCGACCCCGACGGTGGCCAGCGCGGTGCCGACGCTGACCCCGACGAGGACCTCGCCTGCGTCGAGCCGGTACGGGCGTTCGACCATCTCACCGACCCGTAACGCCAGCCTCGTGGTGTCCTCCGCGCCCAGTCCGGGGCACAGGATGACGAACTCGTCACCGCCGAGTCGGGCCACCACATCGTGTCCGCGGACTGCCTCGCGTAGCCGGCGGGCGACCGAGACGAGCAGTTGGTCACCGGCCGCGTGGCCCATGGTGTCGTTCACCGTCTTGAAGTCGTCCAGGTCGCAGAACAGCAGCGCCGCACCGGTGCCGACGCGGACGTCGAGCGCGCCTTCCAACTCCCGCCGGAACGCACTGCGGTTCAGTAGACCGGTCAGTGGGTCGGTGTCGGCAAGCCGGCGGAGCTGTTCCTCCTGGGTGCGCTGCTCGGTCACGTCGGTGCCGCTGGCGACGTAGAAGGTTACCCGTCCGTCCCGGTCGTGCAACACGGTCGTGGTGAACGCGATGCGCCGTAACCGTTCACGTCGGTCGATCCACACCACCTCGACGGCCGTCGGGGTGGTGTCGGATTTCAGCCGTTCCAACTCCGCGGCGAACAGCGGTGTGCACTCGGAGGCGAAGAGCACCTCCCAGAAGCCGCGGCCGGCCACCTCCGTTTCGGCGTAGCCGGTCAGTTGCTCGCACGCGGAGTTGAAGCCGATGATCCTCCCGTCCCGGTCGCAGACGACCACCAGTGCGACGGCCTTGTCCAGCACGGCGGCGGTGAAGTCACGTTCCCGGCGTAGCGCCTCGACGTGTGAGTGTTCGTCGGCCAGCGCCCGTTCCTTGGCGGCCAGTGCGCGTTCCTTGCTGATCAGCGCCCGAGCGGTGTCGTTCAGCCTGCGGTTCAGTTCCTGCTCGGCGGCCCGGTGCACCCGGGTGAGGGCGGACCAGGACCGGTCCACCTCGATCACCAGAGCCAGTGCGAAGACCAACAGCAGCGCGGTGGACACCAACAGCATGGTGTGCTGGGGTGTCCAGTCGCCTTGGTGGTCCTCAGTGGTGGCCAGTCGGGCGCAGCACGCGGCCACCCCACCGCCGGCGACCACCACGGCCACCGCAAGTACGCCGATGCTGGCGCGGACCTGCCATCGGCGCTCGGCTCGATGAGCCGGTGCCCGACCCCGCACGTCCGCACCCCCAAACGGTCAATCTCCCCCGTGTCGGCTGTGGGCGGGAAGTCCCACACCTGATCACGAAGAGTGTCAGTATGCATACGGACGGCGAAAGAGGCCATTGAGGTGTACTGCTGTCACCAAGTGGGCGTACATGAAAGGGACTCCTGTTGGCGGACAGTGATCTTGTGCCCTGGTGGAGCCCCGTTCGAGTGGCCGAGCACTAAGCAGTTGTCGGAGACCCGCTCGGCGTAGGCTCCAGACGTGTGACGGTAGAACGCTCTGTGGCCGAGTTGCCACAGCCTGACGCCAGTGCCCTGCGGCGGGCGTTGCGAAGGGCGCGTGACGGTGTGGCACTCGACGTGACCGAGGCCGCCGTGCTGATGGCGGCCCGTGGCGAGCAACTCGAGGACCTGATGCGTTCGGCGGCCCGGGTGCGAGACGCCGGTCTGGTGGCCGTGCGGCGGCCGGGTGTGGTGACCTACTCGCGCAAGGTCTTCATCCCACTCACCCGGCTGTGCCGGGATCGTTGTCACTACTGCACCTTCGTGGCCACCCCCGGGCAGGTCTCGGCGGCCTACCTGGAACGCGACGAGGTGGTCGACATCGCCCGGCGCGGCGCGGAGTTGGGTTGCAAGGAGGCGCTGTTCACCCTGGGCGACCGGCCGGAGGCCCGGTGGCCGCAGGCCCGCGACTGGTTGGACGCCCGCGGCTATTCATCCACTGTGGACTATCTGCGGGCATGTGCGGTCGCGGTGCTGGAGGAGACCGGGCTGCTGCCGCACCTGAACCCGGGTGTGCTGTCCTGGGAGGAGTTGAGCCGACTCAAGCCTGTTGCTCCGTCGATGGGCATGATGCTGGAGACCACCGCGACCCGACTGTGGTCCCAGCGTGGCGGACCGCACTACGGGTCGCCGGACAAGGAGCCGGCGGTTCGACTGCGGGTACTCACCGACGCCGGGCGATTGGGTGTGCCGTTCACCACCGGCATCCTGGTCGGTATCGGGGAGACCCGGACCGAGCGCGCCGAGTCGCTGCACGCCATCCGTGGCATCGCCCGGGAGTATGGCTCCATCCAGGAGGTCATCGTCCAGAACTTCCGCGCCAAGCCGGACACGGCCATGCGCGGCGAGCCGGACGCCGACCTGGCCGAGTTCGTCGCCACCGTGGCGGTGGCCCGGTTGGTGCTGGGTCCGGGCATGCGGTTGCAGGCCCCACCGAACCTGGTCGAGACGGCCGAGTGTGAACTGTTGCTTCGGGCCGGCATCGATGACTGGGGCGGCGTGTCACCGCTCACGCCAGACCACGTCAACCCCGAGCGCCCGTGGCCGCC
>DATCXL010000368.1:0-2804 GCA_036565825.1 Mycobacteriales bacterium | reverse complement strand
CTCCTGTGCGGCCGCCAGCCTCGGTAACTCCGCCGGTCCGCTCGTCAGCGCGGCCAGTAGCGGTGCCAACAGGGCCAGCACGAGCAGGACCGGCCCGAGCAGGGTGAGTGGAGGATGACCGCCCCCGGCCGAGGACTGCTGCTGAGCCGGTGACTCCCCGACCGACGCGGGCTGGTCCGGCCGCCCGGTCGGCGCCTTCGGATCGGTCGACTCCTGCGGATCGGTCGGCTCGCCCATCGTGGGCTGGGCCGCGGCGGCGTCTGGACCGTCGACGGCGACCGACGGGTCTTCCGGCTGACCGGTCGGAGGTTCGGTCGACCTCGGCCGGATCGGGGTCCACGCACAGGCCAGCGAACCACCGACAAGGCCGAGCAGCATGCCGAGTAGGAAACCGCCAAAGTTCGAGGTGAGAAAGGACATCAGCGACAGCAGGATCACCGCGATTCCGGCGAACACCCGGTAGTGCGGGGCGATCCAGACCGCCAGCCCCAGCACGACCATGAGGACGCCGGCGATCAGGCCGGAAACTCCGGCGATGCCCACCTGGACCATCAGTGGAAACTTCAGTAACGGAAGCAGCAGGATCTCCACGCCGCCGAGGATGGTGAACAGTCCACCCCAGAACGGTCGACCTCGCCGCCACCGGCGGAAGCCCTGACGGGTCCGGCCGGTGACGCGCCCGGCTCGGTCCACCAAGTTTCCGATGTCTGTGCCCGCCATCTGCTCTCCCGATACGCCGGCGAGAAGTGAGGATCACCTCGGCTGGTGACCCGGCCTTCTGGTACTGGTCGGAGTGTCGCACCAGATGTAATACCTGATCCCGCGCCCAATGCCGCAGCCGATGTCACAACTGGTGCCACAACCGATGTCCGCCCTCGGTCGTCGGCGGTGTGCCGTGCGAACGCCACCGTCGGCGGATCATCCACGGCGCGGCTGACACCCGGCCACCGCCCACCGAGCCGGCCGGGCACCGCGGGCGTCAGCGAAAGTTCGGCTGTCGATCAACCCTTTTGGAACCCCTCTTCGTCTACGGACAAACCAGACAAAAATACATGATATTGCTTGACGGATGTTACTCGCGGGTTTACTCTGACGCGCTATCCAGAAGTCATGATTTTTCTGGATCCAGAGGTAGTCGGGAGTGCCTCGCCACAAGGGAGAGAGATGGAAGATACCGCTGCGACCCCGACCGAGGGTCGCACCAGATGGCGGCGGTTCGCCCTCGCCGCCGTTCCGTCCGTCGCCGCCGCCGGAGCGCTGGTCGTGCTCATGGCCAACGGCGCGATCGCCGCCTCGTTCGCCGTGTCCGGGCAGTCCTTCGAGGTCTCCGGCAAGACTCTGGACGGCACCGGCTTCGTGCAGTTCGGTTCGATCGACCAGTCCCTGGGTAACACGCCGGTCCCACACCCGGTGGTCATCTCCGCCATCAAGCACGCCGAGATCACGAATCTGTGCCAGTCGGTGGTCACCACCCTGCCGATCATCGGTGACATAACGCTGCGGATCGGCGCCGGTACCGTCACCGACAGGCCGGTCAGCGCGGACAACCTGGTCATCGACCTGACCCAACTCGACGGCGACGCGACGTTCAAGAACATCGAGATCGGCCGGGACGCCTCCACCCTGGACAAGGGTCCGGACCACGTGGTCGGGCTGCAGAACAACTTCGGCCAGCAGGCCGACTCGATCCACATCGACAATTTCCAGCAGCAGGCGCTTTCCACCACCGCTGGCACCTTCACGCTACCCAATCTGAGCCTGGGGGTGGCTTTCGGGAACAACCCCTGCTTCACGCCCTGATCCACATTTCGAAGGGGAGCCGGCAACGGCTCCCCTTCGTTCTGTATGGGCTCTTGACTCATTGACAGGACCGGCCTATCTTCACCGAAGCATCCAGAATAACTGGCTTTTCTGGATCATGAGGACCCTCATCACCGCGCGCCCGGGCACACCGCAACCGCCCAGCCAGCAAGGAGAGTTCCATGGATCCCGCACGCGGTGCGTCTCGCCCCAGGACAGGGTGGGGACGCCATCGGATCGCCGGGCTGACATCGGTGCTGGCCGCCCTGTGCGCCGCCGTCATCGCCTTCCCCGTGTCGGCCGCGGCGCTGACGCTGTCCTCCACCACGGTCACCCCGGCCGGGCACGGGTTCTCCGCCTCGTTGTCGGCCGGCAGCATGGCGACGTTCACCGTGGGTTCGGTCACGGTGAGCTGCGCCCAGTCGTCGACCAACGGTGCGGTTCCGGCAGGGACCGCCAACCACAACGCGTCCGGACCGGTGACCTCGACGTTGACCCCGGCCACCTTCGACAACCCGGGGGCCTGCCCGACCAACGTCTTCTTCACCACGGCCACCACCACGAGTAACGACACCAACGGTCCGTGGAGCATCGCGTTGCAGTTCGACCCGGCCGGGTCGACCGGCACGCTGACCATTCCACAGGCCGGAGTGGTCACCCAGATCAGTGGGCTTGCCTCCTGCACGATCACGGTGGCGCCGAACGGACCGGCCGCGATCACCGGGCCACTGCTGCCCGGCAACGCCAGCACGCTGCCGCGGCTGGACTTCTCCGCCGGTGTGAGCGTGCCGATATTCGTGACCGGCACCTCCGGTTGTCCCACGGCGGCCACCAGCGCGACCTTCGCGGCCAGCTACGACGTGGCCGACACCACCGACCCCACCCAGCAGATCAACGTCACCGCCTGACGACGTCGACCGAGGTGCGGCCCGCCGACCAGATCACCGGCGGGCTGCACCTCCGCCCGACCCAGACCCGGGTCAGTCGGGACGCGGCAGGCCGGC
>DATCXL010000341.1:0-8038 GCA_036565825.1 Mycobacteriales bacterium | reverse complement strand
GCGGCGGCCACCAGGCCCGCGCCGATATCGAACGCCAGGTCGAAGCCGCCGGTCAGCGCCGAGGCGGTGTCCTGCCCGCCGGCTCGTAGGGATTCGGCGTGCGCGGTGGCCAGGGTGGCCAGTACCGCGACCCCCAGGGCGCTGCCGACCTGCTGGGTGGTGTTGAACAAGCCCGAGGCGACTCCGGCGTCGTCCGGGCCCGCACCGGACATGCCGAGCGCGGTGAGTGCCGGAATGGCCAACCCGAAGCCGCCCACCAGCAGCATTGTCGGGAGCAGGTCGACCACGTAGTCGGCCTGGACGGGCAGCCGGGTGAGCAGTCCGAGTGCCGCCACCAGCAGCCCGAGTCCGATGAGTAACACGTTACGTTCGCCGAATCGCCCGTTCAGCCGGGCCGACAGTCCGAGCGCGAGACCTCCGATCATCAGCGCCGCAGGGAGCATGGCCAGACCGGTGTCGGCGGCGCCGTACCCGCGTACGTTCTGTAGGTACAGCGCGATGAGGATCTGGAACCCGAACAGTGCGGACACCATCAGGATCTGGATCAGGTTGGCTCCCGAGACGTTGCGGGAACCGAACATGCCCAGCGGCAGCAGGGGCGCGGGCGCGGTTGCCTGCCGCATGACGAACGCGGCGAGCAGAGTGCCGGCGAGTGCGGCGAAACCGAGGGTGTGCGCCGAGTCCCAGCCGTGGCGGCCGGTTCCGACGATCGTGTAGATGCCGAGCATCAGTCCCGCGGTGACCAGGAACGCGCCGGGGACGTCGGCACCCGCGCGGAGCCCTGGCCCGTGGTCGGACTCCAGCACCCGCAACGCCAGCACCACCGTGGCGAGTCCGATCGGTAGGTTGACGAAGAAGATCCAGTGCCAGTTGAGGGCCTGGGTGAGCACCCCGCCGAGAACCTGTCCGATCGAGGCGCCCGCGGCCCCGACGAAGCCGAATGCGCCGAACGCCCTGCCACGGTCGACCGGTGCGGGGAACAGCGTGACGATCATGCCAAGGCTCACCGCGGAGGCCATCGCCCCGCCGATGCCCTGCACGAACCGCGCGGTGACCAGCATCTGCTGGCTGGTGGAGATCCCGCACGCCAACGATGCCGCGGTGAACAGTGCCAGGCCGCTGACGAACACGTGTCTGCGGCCGACCAGGTCGCCGAGCCGCCCGGCCAGCAGCAGCAGGCCGCCGAAGGGGATCAGGTAGGCGTTGATCGTCCAGGTGAGATTGGCGGGTGAGAAGCGCAGGTCGCGCTGGATGGCGGGTAGTGCCACGGTCACGATGCTGCCGTCGAGAATGATCATCAGGCTTGCCGCACAGAGCACGGCGAGTGCGGTGCGGCGAGAGCGCGGTGACGAGGGACTGTGGGGTGGCATGGTCGGGTCTCCCGGTTCGTGGATACCGGTGAGACACTAGCGGATAGTTCTGTTACAGACTATCTAGATCGGACCTAGGTACCGCTCCGGCCATGCGACTGGCGTGCTCGTCGTACCGGCCGGTCGCACTCCACCGGCGTGGACAGATGGCCCTCCACGAGTCGGGAGAGTGCGTTGACGAAGATCTCCCGCTCACCGGCCGGCAACGCCGCGAGTACGTCGCGATGGACCCGGTCAGCCGCCTTCGCCCCCTCGGCGACGGCGCGTTCGCCCGCCTCGGTGACCGAGATGATCCGTGCCCTGCGGTCGGTGTCCGACGGACGGCGCCGGGCGAGCCCGGCCCGCTCGAGTTCGTCAACCGTCACGACCATCGTGGTCTTGTCCAGGTCGGAGATCTCGGCGAGTTGGATCTGGGTCCGTTCCGCCTCCAGCGCATGGAACAGCACGCAGTAGGCGCGTGGCGAGATCCCGATCTCAGTGAAGGCCGCGGCCATCCGGGATGTCAACACCCGACTGGCGTGGGACAGCAGTTGGGACAGGTCCGAGACGGATCGGGTGGGCACGCTCGTGGTCATCGACTGAGCGTACCAAGATACGTCTTCTACTGGATTATCTATCCGTCGAACTATTATCAGGGCCGCGATCCACCGGCGTGGCGATCCCTGTTGGCACGTCGATCCAGGCGGTGGAGGCTCTGCGGTCCGAGTGTCCGGTCGACTCGCCGGCCACCGGGAAGCCGAGCCCACGCAGGTGTTCGGGGGCGCCCAGGTCTGACCCGCCGGCCGGCTGGTAGTGGCTGACCAGCAGCCGTCCGCCCGGTTCGACCAGCACGTCCAGCGCATGCCGCACCATGTCGGCGCGGCGGGTCACCGGCACGGTGTCCAGCAGCGTGTGCACGAACTGAAGCGCCGGCCACCGGGAGGGCGGTAGTCGATGGCGTTGCCCACCTCGATCCGGTCCGCCCACTGCGGCAACCTGCGACGGGCCAGGTCGACCAGCCCACCGGACAGGTCGACGCCGTAGGGCTCGATCCGACGGGGGGATCGGTTTCGATCAGGCGGTAGGTCACGTCCCGCGATGGTGCCAGCGTCGCCGACCGGTCGCGCCCGAGTTTGTTGGTCATTGGGCGCTCGGCGTCGGCACGCCGACGCCAGAACGTCGGGGCATCGGACGGCGGTAGGGTTTCGGCCGGATCACGGCGGCCCGACGCGTGCGGGGAAAGTCTCGAAAGACGAAGTTGTCAGCGGTGCGTGGTTCGATGGCGACCTCGAATCGGCAGTGAAGGGAGTTGAACCCGGTGGCGGGTCGGACCAGGGGCGGCTTGACCGAACAACAGTTGCAGGAGATCGGAGTCGAACTCAACAACGGCGGCAGGCCGAAGGTCGTGTTAAGGGAGTCGTCCTCGGGTTTGCCGGCCGGCACCGTCGGCGTGGTGGTACGGCTGGGGGATCCGACCGAGTCCGACGAGTTCGTGGTGGTGCGGATCCACAACGACGAACTTCCGTTCACTCCGGCCGAGTTGGAGCCCGCACCGCCCCGGACCAGGCGTCCTCGGCAGGCCGAACCGGATGGGGGCACCCCGGCCGTGACACCGGCACAGGCCACACCGGCGCAGGCCACACCGGCAGCGACCGTGACACCAGCCGGTACGGAACCGGCCCCCGCACCCAAACCCACACCCGTCCCGGCGCCGGCGGCCGAGTCGACTCCCCGCCCGACGACACGCACCGACAGCGCGCGGAAGTCCTCGGCCAAGCGCGCGTTGCCGAAGTTGACAGTGCAGTTGCACTACGACGAGCGTGGCTGGACGGTCGAGGCGAGTCGGGGCGCCAGGGCGCTGGTCAAGTCGACCCCGGTGCGCCCGGCGGCGGCCCTACAGGTCGCGCAGTTCCTGGACAACGAGCAGGTGAGCCAGGCCATCGCCGACATCGCCCAGGCCGAACGCGAGGATGCCGCGCGCAGGGCGGCGGAGTTGCGCGCCCAACTTGCCGAGGTCGAGGCGGTCCTGGCCGGCTACGAGGAGGCCTGACGCGCACGTCGGCCGGTGGGCGCTCGGAGTCGTCGAGCCGCGGTCGCGGATACCCTCGGTGACCGTCGCACGGTGAGTGGGCTCTGTGGGTGGGCACGGCCGGCGTGGGCGATCCTTCTGCGGGTACCTCTCGACCGGGAGGTGGTGACATGCGGGCATCGGTGGGGGACCGGTTGCTTGTCCACGGGCACGTGGTTGGGCAGCCCAGCCGGCAGGGCAGCATCGTCGAGGTACGGGGACCGCGGGGCGAGCCGCCCTATCTGGTCAGGTTTGATGACGGACGCGAGGTCCTGGTGTACCCAGGCCCGGATGCGGTGATCGACCACACCATCACGACGTCGTAGACACGGTCAGACGAACGCCGGCCCGCCCAGGGTCGCCTCTCGGCGGGTGGTCGCTCGCAGCGACTGATTTGGGACCGGGGGCCATGGACGGACCGGCGTGGTTCCATAACGTACACGTCGGTTGGCGGCGGTGACACCATGGGCGACCGTCGCCGGTCTGCGTCGCGCTCGGTAGCAGGTGGCCGGCTGATCCGCGCCCGATGCCTCCGCCTTACCGCCCTTCGGGTGACGTGGCCTCGAGGTCGAGCCACCAGGGCCTTCGTTCCGTACCCTGGGTCAGGTACGGAGGCCACAAGCACCTCCCGGTCCGGTGTCGCCCCGATCCGTCGGGACCGGCCCGAGCCGCCCGAGAGCACGGCTGGGAAGTGTCCATGGATAAATCCGAGTCACCACGACCCCGAGCGCTACGGATGGCCGACATCGAGCGGCTGTCCGCCCAGGCCTCGGAGGGAGAGCCGCTGGCCCGGCTGGAGCTCGCGCACGCCACGGCTGCCGCGTTGGTGGAGGCCGGACGGGGGTCTGACGCCGCGCGGACCGGCCAACTGGTCGCGCTCGCCGACACCGTGGGTCTGGACACCCTCGGCGAGCTGTGGCAGGACGCCGAGGAGGACACCCTGCCCGGTGTGCTGTGGGTGCTCTACCTGTTGCGGAGCTGGTGCCATGTCCAGGGCGAGGCGGTGTCCCGTTTCTACCGCGCCGGGCGGGCGCTGGCCCCGGTGGACGAGGTGGTGGCGGGGATGAGCGAGGACGCCGACCCGCAGGCCGCGCACAGGTTCGCCGACACGGTTCTGGAGGGCGCCTACCGGGGGGACTTCGCGGTGGCGCTGGAACGGGCCGCCGCGTTCTTCCGGATCGTGGCCATCGGCCGGCGGGAGGTGGACACCGGTCACGGCGTCGGTGCGCCGTCCGGACAGCATGCGGACGAGATGGCCGAACGCAACAAACGTTGCGCTGACGCGCTGGCTCGGGCGGCGCGGTCGTGGCGGGCCGGCCGGCTGCGCTAGTGCGGTGCTGGTTGGTTCCCTCGCCGGGGCGGAGCCCGGCTCCGGGGTCCCGCCCCAGGCGGGATGGCGCTGTGTTGCCTTCTGCGGGGGAGCTTCGCTCCACCCACACCCCCTCAAAACCCCCAGCCCGCGGGGACGATCGGCAGGCAACTCGGAATCAACCGTCTGGGACTGTCGACCCCGCCGTGGTGGTTCCGGCGAACCTTCACCGCTGTGCTGCCGTGGGGGTTTGCGTGAACCATCACCCTGATGGGGTACAGAGCAGACGTGGGTACTCTCCGTATCGGTACCGCGTCGTGGACCGATCGCACGCTGCTCGCATCCGGTTGGTATCCGCCGGGCGTCGACACGCCCAGCCAGCGGCTGGCGTACTACGCCTCCCGGTTCCCGCTGGTGGAGGTCGACTCGACCTACTACACCCCGCCGAACGAGCGGAACAGTGGCCTGTGGGCCGAACGCAGCCCGGAAGGGTTCACCTTCAACGTCAAGGCGTTCTCACTGCTCACCGGGCACCCCACCCGACCCGGAGCCCTGTACAAGGATCTTCGCCCGCAGACCGACAAGCGCAATCTCTACCCGCGTGACCTCGACGAGAAGACCGTCGACGCGGTGTGGGACCGGTTCCTGTCCGCACTGATGCCACTGCACGAGGCCGGCAAGCTGGGTGCGGTGCTGTTCCAGTTTCCGCCGTGGTTCCCGATCGGCCGCCGCAACAGGCACTACATCCTGGAGTGCGCGCGGCGGTCGGCGCCCTACCGGATCTGCGTGGAGTTTCGGAACAGGACATGGCTGAGCGAGGACAACCGCGCCGAGACGCTGGACTTCCTCACCTCCTACGCGGTGCCCTACGTTTGCGTGGACATGCCGCAGGGGCACACCAGTTCGGTGCCGCCGGTGCTGGCAGCCACCGCCGACCTGGCGGTACTCCGCCTGCATGGGCACAGCGAGCAATGGGCGAGCCACGACATCTACCAGCGGTTCGGATACCTGTACTCCGAACGCGAAATGGCGGAGTGGGCACCGCGGGTGCAGGAGTTGGCTGCCCAGGCGCGGTCGACCCACGTGCTACTCAACAACTGCTACCGCGACTATGCCCAGACCAACGCCAGCCAACTGGCCGGCCTGCTGTCCATGTCGTGGCAGCCCAGATGGCCGTCGGGGGATCCGGCAGTGGTGCGCGCCGGCCACCACCCGTCGTCGGATCGCGCCGGGTCCGGGACGGAGTGAGGCATGCCGCTGTACGTGGGTACCTGTGGTTGGCAGTACCCGCACTGGCGCGGGCGCTTCTACCCCCAGGGGGTGCCACAGCGGGAGTGGTTGGGCTTCTACGCCAACCGCTTCGCCGCGGTCGAGGTGAACAACGCCTTCTACCGACTGCCCGATCGCGCCATCTTCGAGAGTTGGCGCGATCGCACCCCGGCGGGTTTCGTGGTCGCGCTGAAGGCCAGCCGCTATCTGACCCACGTCCGCAGGCTGATCGACCCCGGCGAACCGGTGCGGCGGCTGATGGAACGTGCGGTCGGCCTTGGTGACCGACTCGGTCCGGTACTGCTGCAACTGCCGCCGACCATGCGTGCCGATCCTGATCGGTTGACCCGGTGCCTGCGCAGCTTCCCCGTCGGGTCGCGGGTGGCGGTGGAACCCCGGCATGACTCCTGGTGGTGCGCGCCGGTTCGCCGGGTGTTGGAGCGGTTCGACGCGGCGCTGTGTTGGTCGGACCGACTGGGACGGCCGGTGGCACCACTGTGGCGGACGGCCGGTTGGGGCTACCTCCGGTTCCACGAGGGCAGGGCGACGCCCTGGCCGCACTACGGGCCACGGTCGCTGCGCAGTTGGTTGCAGCGGTCGATGGACACCTGGTCAGACCGCGACGACGTTTACGCGTTCTTCAACAACGATCCGGACGCCGCAGCCGTCGACAACGCCCGCACCCTGATCCGGTTCGCCAGGGCGGCTGGCCGTGACACCCGCGATGGCGCCGACGTCAGCGCGCCCGCTGACAGGGAGAGACTCGTGCGACTGGACGGTTGACTCCACGCTGTACGCCGACCGTCCCTGCGGGCAGAAGGCAATACAGCACCATGCCCCTACTGACTGGGTGACCCTGGAGCCGGGGCTCCGCCCCGGCGAGGGGGTGGAAGCAACGACCTACCGCAGTAGGACCCTGAACTCCGGCAGCCCCACCTGGTCGCAGGTTCTGTTGAGCACATCCGCGTCGTCAACGAAGCCGTGTGGGCTGTCCACGTCGGGGTGCTCGTCGCGGCTGAGCACGAAGTACTCGACCGCCCCGCGGACGGCCAGTCTGCCCGCCTCGTCGAGTTGGTCGGCCGAGGCGAGCAGCGACTCGAGCGAGTCGGCTATCCGCATCGCCAGGCCCAGGTCGATCATGGGGTTGTCCAGGGACTCGCGAGTGAGTTCCTCGATGCGGCGACGCACCTTCTCCCGAAGGTCCCGCACCCCGTGGGCGGGTAGCGGCTCCCCGAACACCGACTCGTTCATACGTTGGAGCATAGGTCCCGCCCGGGTCTGCCCGTTGATGTGTTCGTCAGTATTTGTGGCTCCCACCCGACAGGCCCGACCGGTTGTCCACAGGGCCGACGGTTGTCCACAGATCGGGTTGACGACCTCGCGGCGGGCGGTCCGCCGGTTGGATTGTCGGGGCATGACCGATCACGCGTTGACCCCGCACACCCCGCGACCGCCGCTGCGTCCGCGTAGCCTGACCGACCTGGTGGAGCTCGTTCCGTACCTGCTCGGGTTCCATCCCCGCGACAGCCTCGTGCTGGTCGCCCTGCGCGGACCCCGCCGTAGGGTGGGGGTGACCATGCGTGTCGACCTGCCCGAGGCCCGTCGCTGTGCCACGGAGCTACCCGCCTCGCTGGCGACCTTCCTACGACGGGACGCCGTGCAGGAGGTGCTGGTGTTGGTCTTCGGTGATACCGACGACGTCGGTCACGACCTGCCGGACGGACTTCCCGACGCACGCCTGATCGAGACGTTCGCCGTCGGCCTGTCCGACGGTGGACTCAGGCTCGTCGACGCGCTTTACGTGGGCGCACACCGGTGGTGGTCCTACGCCTGTGGTGAGCCGGCGTGCTGTCCGGCCGACGGGCGCGCGATACCGGGGGCGCAGGGACGGACATCGTCGGCGGTGGCCGCGGCCACCTACGCCGGTCTGGTCGCACTACCGAGTCGACAGGCTCTGGAGCAGACGCTGGAACCGGCCGACCAGGTACCGGCCCGGTTGGTCGAACGCGCGCAGGCTGAACTGACCGCGGCTGCGGCCGTGGC
>DATCXL010000324.1:0-5558 GCA_036565825.1 Mycobacteriales bacterium | reverse complement strand
CCGATGCCGTCGGCGCCGTGGCGACCACCGCGGCCTGATCGCCGGGGCGGACCAGCACGGCGTCATGGTCGAGTTCGTGCGGTCCGTCGGCGTCCCACACCACGGCGCGCAGCTCCAGGCCGTACACGTCATCACCTCGGTGACCGGTGCGAGCTCCCGCCGGTTGGGTCTCGCCGTTGCGACGAGCCTGCGCGGTCAGGGCAGGCAGATTGGCCGACGTGTCACTCTGCCGGGGTAAGACTGGACCGACCACCCTAGTCTGGTTGCGCTGCCCGAGTCGAACGGATCCACGCGCCTGACCTGGGTTCAGGGTCTCCCGCGGGGTGTCCATCCGAATGTCTCTGCACTTCTAGTGTATGTTTCTTGGGTGCTGGTCAACGGTGAGGGGGTCGCTGGCAGGGCGGGGGTGGGGTCGTCCGAGGTCATCGATGGTCGGACCGCACGGGCCATGCGGACCCGCCGGGCGGTGGTCGATGCCCTACTGGTGCTGCTCGACGAGGGGGACCTCAAACCCAGCGGTGAGCGGGTGGCCGACCGCGCCGGGGTCTCGCTACGGGCCCTGTGGACCAACTTCAACGATATGGAGACGTTGTACGCGGCCGCCGGTGAGCGCCTGCTCGAACGTCAGCGCGCCCGGTTCAAGCCGGTTGACCCGGCCCTGCCGCTGCCAGCGCGGATAGCGGCCTTCTGTCGGCAGCGGGCCCAACTGCTGGAGTTCCTCGCCCCGGCCGCCCGGTCGAGCCAGTTGCGTGAGCCGTTCTCCGGTCAGTTGCGGCGCAACCGCGACCAGCAGTACGCGATCGGCCGCAAGGAGATCGCCCAACTCTTCGCCGCCGAACTCGATGCGGCCGGCGGGCGGGCCAAGGTCATACTCGACGCGCTGTGTATGGCGACCACATGGCCGGCCTGGTCGGCGCTTCGCGACCACTTCGGGCTGAACGTCCGGGCGGCGCGGGCGGTGATGGAGTGTTCCGTGGCGGCGCTACTCGCCGACAGTTCCGAGTCGTCGGCGCCTGGATAGTTGGTTCCAGGCCCTCGTCGGGGCCGAGCCCCGGCTCCGGGTAGGCGGGTCGGCAGCGGTCGGCGACGGTACGCGGTCTGGCTGTGGCTCAGTCGGCGCCGGCCCGGCCGGGCACGTTCTGCTGTTGGGTCGGGTCCCGCTGTTCGGCGACGACCAGTTCCCGTAACGCCCGGCGGTTGGGCTTGCCCACCGAGGTGAGCGGGATCTGGTCGATGATCCGGACCTCTCGCGGGTACTTGGTCGCCGCCAGCCGGGCCTTGGCGAAGTCCACCAACTCCTCGGGCGCCACCCCGGCCGACGGACCGAGGACGGCCACGAAGGCGACGACCTCCTCACCCACCCGCGGGTCGGGTCGACCCACCACGACCGCACTCGTCACCGCCGGGTGGGACGTCAACACCTCCTCGACATCTCGCGGGAACACGTTGAACCCACCGCGGATGATCAGGTCCTTCTTCCGGTCCACGATGGTGAGGTAGCCATCGTTGTCGAGCCGACCGATGTCACCGGTGTGTAGCCAGCCGTCGGTGAACGCCGCGGCGGTCTGCTCGTCGTCACGCCAGTAGCCGGGGGTGATGTTGGGCCCACACACCAGAATCTCGCCGTCCTGCCCGGTCGGCAGTTCCACCCCGTCGTCGTCACACACCCGAACCCGCACTCCCGGCACCGGGACCCCGACGGTGCCCAGCCGGCGGGCATCGGGAGGCATCGCGCTGAGCACCGCGCTGGTCTCGGTGCATCCGTACCCTTCCAACACCGTCGCCGAAGGCACCCGGCGTTCGAACTCCAGCGCGACCGCGGCGGGCAGCGGCGCCGCTCCGCAACCCACGTTGTACAGCGAGGACAGGTCGTGTTCCTCCAGCGGCTGGGCCAACAACATCGCGATCATGGAGGGGACCATCGCGCAGGTCTGCACCCGGTGTTGTTCGACCAGAGAGATCCAACCGGCCGGGTCGAACCATCGCATCAGGACAGCGGATCCTGGTTCGGTGGCGTGCAGGGCGGCCACCGTGACCATCAGGCCGTAGGCGTGTGACAGCGGTAGGGGCAGCAGGGAACGGTTCACTCCTGGGACATGGGTGATCTGCCGGATCGCCGCGGTGCCCTGGCACAGGTTCGAGTGGGTGATCATGACGCCCTTGCTGCGCCCGGTGGTGCCGCCGGTGTAGAGCAGGGCGGCCAGGTCGTCGTCGGCCCGGTCCACCACCGAACCCGGCTCGGCGCCCTCCAGTTCGGCGAAGCTCGCCGTGTCGTCAGGGCCTTCGGGGTCGTCAGTGCCGTCAGTGCCGTCGACGACCACGAGCCGTACCGGTAACCCCTCGGCGGCCGCCCGTACCTTCGGCAGGAACTCGGCGGTGGTCACCACCGCGACCGCCCCGGAGTCGGTGAGCATGTATCGCAACTCGGTCGCCGAGACCAGGAAGATCACCGGAGTGGCCACCGCGCCGGCCCGCCAGATACCGGTGTAGGCGATGCCGACCTCGGGGCAGTTGGCCATCAACACCACCACCCGGTCGCCGGGTGCCACGCCGAGTCGGACCAGACCGGCGCCGAACCGGGTGGCTCGCCCGGCCAGGTCGGCCGAGCCGTGCCAGGCACCCTCGAAGTACAGCGACGGGTGGTCACCAAGCCGTTCGAGCGCCCGTTCGGCGAGCCGCGCCAGGTTGTGCGCTCCGGTCCTCGATCCAGCCTCGGGCATGGCAGTCTCCTGTCGGTGGTGACCGATCCGTGTCTCGGGTCCGTCGGTTTCTCGGGTCTGTCGGGCCTGCTTTCGGGTAGTTCTCGGGTGGTCCTCATCCGGCGGCCCTGACTTCGGGTCCGCGGTGACGGGCGTGCGGTCAGGGGCGGGTGGTGCCCTCGGATGCGGTGTGTCGGGCCAGTTCCTGCCGAGCCACCGACCGGACGTGTACCTCGTCGGGCCCGTCCACGATCCGCAGCGTGCGGGCGTGCGCGTACATGCCGGCAAGGGGCGTGTCGTCGCTGACCCCGGCCCCGCCGTGTATCTGGATGGCCCGGTCCAGCACGGCGCAGACCACCCGGGGGGCCACCACCTTGATCGCGGCGATCTCGGTGCGGGCACCCCGGGCGCCCACGGTGTCGATCAGCCAGGCGGTCTTGAGTACCAGTAGCCGGGCCTGTTCGATCTCCATCCGGCTCTCCGCGATCTGCTGGCGCACCACTCCCTGGGCCGCCAGCGGCTGCCCGAACGCCACCCGCGACATGGCCCGATCGCACATCAGGTCGACTGCCCGCTCGGCCATGCCGATAGCCCGCATGCAGTGGTGGATGCGACCGGGGCCCAGCCGGGCCTGGGCGATCGCGAACCCATCACCCGGCTCGCCAAGTACGTTGGCGGCGGGCACCCGGACGTTGTCGAAACGGACCTCGCAGTGGCCGTGCTGGTCCCAGTACCCGAAGATGGGCAGCGGCCTGACCACGGTGACCCCGGGGGTGTCCCGGGGCACCAGCACCATCGACTGCTGGCGGTGTGCCGGTGCGTCAGGATCGGTCCGGCCCATCACGATGAACACCGCGCAGCGTGGGTCGGCCGCGCCGGAGATCCACCACTTGTGACCGTTGATCACATACTCGTCGCCGTCCCGAACGATCGAGGTGGCGATGTTCGTCGCATCCGAACTGGCCACCTCCGGTTCGGTCATGGCGAACGCCGAGCGGATGGCGCCGTCCAGCAGCGGATCCAGCCACTGTTGTTTCTGTCCGGCGGTGCCGAACATGTGCAGGATCTCCATGTTGCCGGTGTCGGGGGCGGCGCAGTTGAGTGCCTCGGGTGCCAGGGTGCCGCTGCGGCCGGTCTCCTCGGCGAGTACCGCGTACTCGACGTTGGTCAGTCCGGACACGTCGGGCAGGAACAGGTTCCACAGTCCGCGGGAGCGGGCCTCGCGTTTGAGTTCGGTGACCACTGCCGGCAGGTCGTTCTCCCTGCCGGCAGTGGCCAGTTCACGGCGCTGCGCGGCGTAGATCGGCTCGGCCGGGTAGACGTGTGAGTCCATGAACTCACGCAGCCTGGCGAGTAGGTCCTCGGTCTTCGCCGAAAGTGAGAAGTCCACCCGGTCCTCCGCGGTCGCCGTATGTCGGTTACCGAAACTTACCGCACTTAGAGTGCAGAAATGATGTTAGTGTCCTTCCGTGCGCGAACCTGTGTTCGCACCGCTTCGCGTCTGGCGAGGAGGAATCCCGGATGGCCGTGGTGCAGACCGTGCGCGGACCCGTTGACACCAGCGAACTGGGTACCACGTTGATGCACGAACACGTGTTCGTGCTCACCGCCGACGTGCGCCACAACTACCCGGGGGAGTGGGACGAACCGGCCCGGGTGGCCGACGCGACGGCCAGGTTGGCCGAGTTACGCGGCGTCGGGGTGGACACCATCGTGGACCCGACCGTGGTCGGACTGGGCCGGGACATCCCGCTGATCCGACAGGTCTGTGAACAGGTGGACCTCAACGTGGTGGTCGCCACCGGTGTCTACACCTACCAGGACGTGCCGTTCTACTTCCGGTTCCGCGGTCCGGGGGTGGCCCCGAACCTGCCCGACCCGATGGTCGACATGTTCGTCGCCGACATCACCGAGGGTATAGCCGGGACCGGGGTGCGGGCTGGCCTGCTCAAGTGTGCGATCGACGAACCGGGCATGACGCCGGGAGTGGAGCGGGTGATGCGCGCGGTCGCCCGCGCACACCGGTTGACCGGCGTACCGGTCACCGTGCACACCCATCCCGGTTCCCGCACCGGCCTGCTGGTGCGTCAGGTGTTCGACGAGGAGGGCGTCGACCCGCGCCGGGTGGTGCTGGGGCACAGTGGTGACAGCACCGATGCCGACCACCTGTCCGACCTGGCCGAGTCCGGTTTTCTGCTTGGCATGGACCGTTTCGGGCTGGATCTGGAGCTCAGCTCCGCCGACCGGGTCGGCATCGTGGTCGAGTTGGTCCGGCGCGGCCATGTCGGGCAGTTGGTGCTCTCCCACGACGCCTCCTGTCACCTGGACTGGGTCGACCCGGCACTGCTGTCCGCACTGCCGAACTGGAACTACCTGCACCTGCACAACCACGTGCTGCCAGAACTTCGCGCCCAGGGCATCACCGACGAGCAGATACAGCAGATGCTGGTGGACAACCCCCGCCGCTACTTCGAGTTCACCGGGGGGTACTGATGGCACCGACGACACCTGCGACACCGATCCAGCCGTTCGACCTGACCGGCGTCGCCCGTGGTCGGGACGGGGTGAAGCGCTACACCGACCTACCCGAGTCCGTGCTGGCACTGCTGCGGATCAGCGTGGACCACGACCCCGGCGCCGAGGCCGTGGTCGAACTGGACGGCCCCCGGGTCAGCTACCGCGAGTTGTGGGACCGTTCCGCGCGGGTCGCCGGTGGCCTGCGCGCGCTCGGCGTGGGCGTCGGCGACCGGGTCGCGATTCGCCACGGCAACGGCCTGGCGTGGGTGTTGTCGTTCCTGGGCACCCTGATGGCCGGCGCGGTCGCGGTCCCGGTGAACACCCGGTTCGCCGAGCCGGAGG
>DATCXL010000304.1:0-6316 GCA_036565825.1 Mycobacteriales bacterium | reverse complement strand
CCGACGATCAGCCCCGGCCGGATCGTCTCCGGCGGGCCCTACGGACCAGTGCCGCGGTACCCACCAGCGCAACTGCCGCGCCGGCCGCGGCGGTGGCGCCGCGCGCCCCCGGACGGGTCAGCCGTGACCTGCCCCGGTCGGTCAGATGTGAGCGCAATGCCTCGGCGTTGGAGTAGGTCGGGCTCCAGCCAGCCTGCTTGAGCCGGGCGGTGTCGACGACCCAGGGATTCATCAGGTAGGCCAGTTCCGACGGCGGCGCGGGGGTGATACCCAGCCGGTGTAGTCGTTCCGCGGTGGCCACCGCGACCCTTTCGGGCAGGTCGAGGCTACGTCGACCGCTGATGTCCTCCACCTCTTCCTGGCTGAGCCATCCGTCGCTGGCGACATTGGCGGGGCCGGTCACCTCACCGAGCAGGGCCCGTTCCACCGCCCCGGCCAGATCCAGGACGTGGCAGAACTGCCAGTGCGGCGTGGTCCCACGTACGTGCAGCAACCGGGGTGCCTCCACCAGGCTGGCCATCCCACCGTCGCCGTCAAGTCCGAGCACGATCGCCGGACGCAGCACGGTGACCGTCAGTCCGCGGTGGGTGCGCGATGCCCGGTCGGCCATCCGCTCGATCTCCAGCAAATCGCCCAGCACGCTCGCCTCGGGCACCGCACGTAGTGGCGCGTCGTCGGTCAGCGGGACCGGATTGTCCGGTAGCGCGCCGTAGACCATGGCGCTGGTGACCAACGTGACCCGCCGGGCGCCGGCGGCGAAGGCCGCCGTGATGACGGTCTGGGCCCGCCTGGTGTTGCGCTGCCGCTGTCCGGCCCGATCTGGATCGGGAGCCAACTCCACAGCCAGGTGCGCGACGGCCTGCACTCCGTCCAGTGCCTGGGCCAGCCGCGGATCGGCCGGGTCGAACTGCCGCCAGCTCACCTCCCCGGCCGACTCGCTGGGCGCGGTGACCACGGTGTCCACTCCGACGACGGCGCCCAACCGTGGGGACGCCGCCAGGTGCGCGAACACGGCGGCACCCATGCCACCGCCGGCGCCGGTGACGGCGACGACCGGTTTACCGGACCGGTGTTGACGGTCTCGCGCACGGCGTACGGGTGCGGGCACCGACGCTCCCCCCTCGATCGTCAGGACTACCGTGGACAGCATGACACCACCGCCCGCCCGGCCTTCGACCCGTTCGCGGGCGCCACGGCCGGCACGGTTCCGCCAGAACTGGCGAGGCCGGTCATGAGCGACGTTCCCTTCGGCTTCGGTCCCGATGACCGTGAACCGGAGGATCGCGGCGGACGCCCCGAAAATCCTCTGCCCGGCCCGTTCGGTATGCCCGGTATGCCAGGCCTGCCAGGGATGCCGGGCATGGGGGATCTACCGGGGGACCTCGCCGGCAAGATTCCGCTGTTCGCCGAACTCCAGAAGCTGCTGTCCTGGCAGGGTGGGCCGGTCAACTGGGATCTGGCCCGGCAGTTGGCCATCTCCCAGATCGCCGCCGGCTACCGCCCCGTCACCTCGTCCGAACGCGACCAGGTCGTCGAGGCGCTGCGGTTGGCCGACCTGTGGCTGGACCCGGTCACCACACTGCCGTCGGGCGTCCGCTCGGTTGAGGCGTGGACCAGGGTCGAGTGGGTGGAACGGACGCTGCCGGTGTGGTCGGCGCTGTGTGATCCGGTCGCCTCCCGAGTGGTCGGCGCGATGGGCGGTGCCCTGCCGACGGAGGTTCGCACCCAGGCCGGCCCGATGATCGGCATCTTCGGCCAACTGGGTGGACTGATGTTCGGTGCGCAGGTCGGCCAGGGCCTGGGCAGCCTGGCCGGTGAGGTGTTGTCGAGCACCGACGTGGGGCTGCCCCTCGGACCGGCGGGAGTCGGCGCGTTGGTGCCCGAGAACCTGGCCGCGTTCGGTGCCGGGCTCGAGCGCCCCGACGACGAGGTCCGGCTGTTCCTCGCCCTGCGGGAGGCGGCACATCACCGGTTGTTCGGCCACGTCCCGTGGCTGCGCCAGCGGTTGGTGGACACCGTGGACGCGTTCGCCCGCGGCATCACGGTCGACAGCGGTGCGATCGAACGGGCCATGGCCGAGATCGACCCGACCGATCCCGAAAGCATGCAAAGGATCATGTCGGGCGGCCTGTTCGAACCAGAGACCACGCCAGAACAGCAGGCCGCGCTCACCCGACTGGAAACGCTGCTCGCACTGGTCGAGGGCTGGGTGGACGAGGTGGTCGCCGACGCGGCCGGCGGCCGACTGCCCGGTAACGCCGCGCTGCGTGAGACGTTGCGCCGCCGCCGGGCCACCGGTGGGCCGGCCGAGCAGACGTTCGCGACACTGGTCGGCCTGGAGTTGCGGCCGCGTCGGCTGCGGGAGGCCGCGATGTGCTGGCACATGTTGGGAGAACACCGGGGCGTCGACGGGCGGGACGAGGTGTGGCAACACCCCGACCTGCTGCCGGCCACCGAGGACCTCGACGACCCGGAGGGATTCGCCCGCCGCGACGACGGCCCCTCAACGCTCGAGGGTCTGTGACCTCCCCGCTCGTCGTGCCGCTGGTTTCCCAGGAGGAGCCGGCGCCGCACTCCGGTCACTGACGGCGCGCGGCGGATCCGTCCAGCAGTGCCCTGGTCGCCTCCCAGCCTTCCAGGCCGGGATCGAGGGCGGCCAGGTCACCGGGTTCTCGCAGCCGACGCCACCCTGGTGTGGACACCACATCCTCCGGGCTCGGGGCCCCCTCCCGTAGCCGCTGCGCCGCGTCGTGGGCGTCCAGGTCGATCCCAACCGCGGCAAGCCAGGCCGGGACCGGGAGCCGACAGGCGAGGACCACCAGGCCGCCGCCTCGGGCCGGCGCGACCGCCACCGGCGCGGAGCGCAGGGCGCTGAAGGTCTTGGCCACCATCAGACCTGGCAGGTCGGGCGCGTCGGCGGCGACCAGGGCGACCTCGTCGATGCCACGGCGCCGCAGAACACCAAGCACACCAGGCACGAGCGCACCAAACGCACCGGTCGGCGTGGCCGACGTGGTGGTGGCCGCCGGAGTGGGATCGGCTGACTCGACGAGTACCTGGTCGGCAGACCAGGCAAGGGCCCGGGCGTCGGCCTCAGCCGCGGCCGAGGCGATCACGAACGATTCGACCGACGCCAGATCGGCCAACAGGTCGACCACGTCCTCGGCCATCGCCCGGGCGAACGCGGCCGGGTCGACGCCCGGCGGACAGCCGCCGGTGGCTGGCGGCCCGGTGAGCAGTAACGCCGCTGCCCGGCGGGTCAAAGGTGCACCTCCCCGCCGACCACGTCCTCGAACTCGGACAGATCAAGATGCGCGGCAGCGGCCACGCCCTCCAGGTACCCCCGAGCCCGCTCGGTCCGGGGATAGCGGTCAACCAACTCCCAGAACTGCGCGCCGTGTCCGGGCACCAGCAGGTGCACCAACTCGTGAACGACCACATAGTCCAACACCCAGGTCGGCATCTCCCGCAGTCGGCTGGACAACCGGATGGTTCCGTCCAGCGGGGTACACGAGCCCCAGCGCGTGGTCATGTTTCCCACCCAGCGCACACTCACCGGTTCGGCCCGCCCTCCCAGGTAGCTCGACGAAAGCTTGCGGGCCCTGGCCAACAGCGCCGCGTCGCTACGGCGTGGACCGCGCTCCCGCCGCTGTTCCCGGGCGTCGAGGCGGGCCACCATCTCGGTCACCCAACGACGCTCCTCCGCCCTGGAGAACCGCGCCGGGATGAGGACGATCGTCCGGCCGCCATCCCGGTAGGCCGACACGGTGCGTCGGCGCCGCGCACTGCGGCGCACCTCTACCGTCCGGGGAACCGGGACCGCCACAGTTCGTCACGCTATCGCGTTCTGAGGCCGCCACACCGATGCCCTCCACGCCGGGCGGAGTGTCGCCGTGGCCGCTGGGTCAACCCCGGCGCCCGGCCATACGTTCGACCGCCACCGGACCGGCTGTCGGTCTTAATCAATTAATCCCTTTTCCGGGGTTGTATCCAAATCTCTGGGGTGCAGTCGTTGACGGTGTCGCGACGTGCCTCTAGCGTCGAAGGTACGTACCCCCGGATCGATCACGGGCCACACACGAGGGGAAGGTGTATGGACCGGGCATCCGGGGGATACGTATTATTACGCCACGTTATGCCGCACCCTCAGAATATGACCGGCCAGCACCTTCTGAGTCAGCCCGCCAGTCTGACCGGAGTGGCGGTGATCGGAGCGACACCGACCTGCTCCATGCCGATCAACTGCGCCGCCCGGGCCGACAGGTCGAGAATCCGGCCACCGACGAAGGGCCCACGGTCGTTGATCCGCACGACCACGCACCGCTCCTGGTAGCAGACGTTGAGCAGGGTGTCGAAGGGCAGGGTCGGGCTGGCCGCCGTCAGGGCGTTGGCGTCGAACGTCTCCCCACTGGCCGTGGGTCCCCCGTCGGTGCCGTCGCCACCACCGTAGAACGACGCCTGACCGGAGAAGCTCGGTCCGATCGGCACATACTGGCCGTCCCCCACATCGGTCGGCGCCGGGCTCGTGGGCTGCGGCGCCCGGCTGGGAACTGGCGGGGCCGGCGTCCGTGTCACCGGTGGCTGCGTCATCGGCGGCTGTGTCAATGGCGGCTTGGCCGCGGTTGTCACAGGTGCCGTCGCGCCGGGTGCCGAGCTGTACCCGGCCGACGGTGTCACCCTGGCCTCGGGCGTGGCGTGACGCGGGAAACTCCGGCTGGCCCGCTCTTCGTCATCCACCGTCGATGGTTGCGCCGGGAGCGGCAGCACCCGTGCGCCGTCGGCGTTCGTCCGGTGCGGCGCGCCCGACGAGGTGACCTGCCAGGTGGCGACACCTCCGGCGGCAACGGCGATCGCCGCGACGATGGCCAGGGTCCCCGGCTGACGCAACCGGCGAAGAACCGGTATCCACCAACTGCCGACGCGTGGCCGGCCCAGATGCAGACCGTACCTGGTACGGCCTTTTTGTATGCGATGCTTCATCACGGTATGTCCCCACACCGTGATGCCACGGTTGACCGAGGCTGCTCACGACGATGCGCCGCGCACTCCCGACGACATCGGCGTCTTCGGGGCAGGGGTCGCTTCTCTTGTTACCGCCGCGCATTCCAGCGACGGTCCTGTTCCGCGGCTCACGATGCCGCACCCCCGCCACGCGCCACCTGGCGTGTTCAACCCGCTCGTGCGCACTCGCGCACCGTGGCTCGACGGAGGTACCGATCCGGCCTTCGCCCCCGTCGACGAATCCAGATCAGATCGAGGCGTCTGGGACCTCGTCCTCTCTTTGCAGTGGGACAGGGCACAGTGGCCCATGTCACCGAGCGGCCTGCAGACCATAACGACTGCATGCAGTCAATAGCAAGGTCCCACACGGACGGCCAAGGCATGTTGGCGGGACAAAGGTAACGAAGACATTACATCCTGTGAGAACACTCACCTCCGGTGCAACCAGGATTGTGCCGCACTGACCGACATCCGGCCCGCCCACGCGGTGCGTCGCAGGATGCGATCCGGGCGACAGGTACGGTGTTGCGCGACCTCGCCGCACCTTGCGGTCGAGGGTGCGGACGCCAGGTACCCGAGGAGGCAACGTGGCCGAGACCTACAACGGCTACTGCGGGAAGTGCAAGGAGAAGAGGGACTTCCAGGGTGAAGTCTCCGTCAGCGAGTCGGGCCGTCGCATGGCAAAGGGCCAGTGCCCTGTCTGTGGCACGAAGATGAACCGGATCCTCGGCAAGGCCTGACCCAGTAGCAGCCAGGTTGGGGCGTTCCGCGACCGCTGACCGACCCGTCCGCTGATGGCGGCGTGGGACGGTCCGGAAGGAGCGCCCCTCCTGCGCGTCCGGGGCCGCTGTCCCGGACCACCTCGGGCACAGCACCGGACCCTCCCCTTCGGGCAGTGCCGGTGGACCTTCGGACAGTCACGGCGACCGGCCCTGACGCCCGGTGCACCAGACCCGCCCGTGTCGTCCCCAACGACCGGTCTGGCATTCCGCCCGTTTCGGCATTTCGTGGTGTGTTCACGCTGGACTCTGGTGACACTGGGTTCACCTGTCTGTGCGAAACGTGTGCACCACAGATGCACCACTGGTGCACCGAGGGGCAGATCCCGAACCATCACTGTGGATGGTTCCGTCGTCTGTGGACATCAGCGCGGAACCGTTCCATCCCGGTGACGGTCTCATCGCCGCTGCCCACCCTGCCCCGTGAGGTGAGACATGAGCGCTGACACCCGCCCAAGGCTGAATCCCGCCGCGCGTCCGCTGTGGCGCAACGACACGACCATCCAGATCGGCTTGGATCCCACCCGCGCCGTGGT
>DATCXL010000288.1:0-3629 GCA_036565825.1 Mycobacteriales bacterium | reverse complement strand
CGGGCCAGCTGCTCACCGTGCTCGGCCTGGGCGCCCTCACCGCCGCGATCGTGGAGGCCAACGCCCGCGGCTGGGCCTCCACGCTCGTGCTGGCCTGCCTGGCCGTGTTCGTACTGTCGCTGGTCGCCTTCGTCATCGTGGAGCACCGCAGCGGCGACCCGATGCTGCCACTGCATCTGTTCGGCCGGGCGGCATTCAGCTCCACCGCGCTCATCGGTGTGCTGCTGAACCTCTCCTTCTACGGCCTGATCTTCGTCTTCAGCCTCTTCTTTCAGCAGGTGTGGGCGTACTCCCCGATCGCCACGGCGTTCGCCTTCCTACCGATGACGGCCGCCATCATGATCGCCAACCTGGCCTGCGGCCCACTGGTCAAGCACCACGGTGCACACACCGTCCTGATCACCGGCAACACGCTCGCTGCTGCGGGCTACCTCGCCATCGTGCCCGCCGTCAGCTCATCGTCCTATCCGGCGACTGCAGTCCAGTGCCTGGTCGCCGGCTTCGGCATCGGCGCGGTCGTCCCAGCCATGACAAACGCCATGCTCGGCTCCGTCGACGCGGCCAGTGCGGGCATCGGCTCCGGCGTCCTCAACGCCTCGCGCCAGGTCGGCGGGCTGGTCGGCGTCGCCGTGATGGGCCTGGTCGTTAGCCGATCTGCCGACGCGTACCTCCTGTCGGGCCTGCGTGCCGCCCTGGTCTGGGCCGTGGCGCCCTCGCGGCCAGCGCAGCGCTCCGCGCGGTCGGCATCCGCAGGGCCGAGGCACACACCGAGTCGCTGTCCACAGCCGCACCGAAGGTCCCCACCCGGAGCACTGTCGACTCAGGCTGAGCGCTCACCCCGTTCACGGAGCAGGGGAACCACCCGTCTGGCCAGCGGTTGTGCACAGTCGGGCACGAGGTCCACCAGGGCAGGCTCTCACTGGGTAGCGTCGGTCACATGGAGATCGAGGCTCACCCGCCCGGGGTACCCAGGCCGGTCACCGACGAGGACCGGCAGACGGCCGCCGACGTGCTGCAGCGAGCCTGCGGGGACGGACGGCTCACCCTGGAGGAGTTCAGCGACCGGGTCGGCGCGGTGTGGGCGGCCGACCGTACCGACCAGGTCGCCGCGGCCACCGCCGGGCTGGAACAGCCCGCACCAGTCGGATCCGGTCGCACCGTCCGCCATGTCATAAACGTGGTCGGCGAGCAGCGGCTGCGCGGCCGGTGGCGGCTGCCCGGTCGGCTTCGGGTGGTCAACCTGGTCGGCGAGGTCGACCTGGACCTGTGTGAGGTCGTGGTGGGTCAGACCCTGCCCGACAACGTGATTGACATCACCGTGTTCTCACTGATCGGTGAGGTCAACGTGACCGTACCCGAGGGCATCGAGGTGGACGTCAGTGGTTTCGTCCTCATCGGTGAGCGGGACATCCGCCTGGCACCGGTGCCACGCCGGGTCGGCACGCCGTTGATCCGACTGCACCTGCTCGGCCTGGTCGGAGAGGTGACGGTGTGCTCCCGGCCAGCCGGGTAGACCCCGGTTCCGCGCCGGCCGTGGAGCGCTGATCGTCCAGCATCGAGACGGTTGGTCCCACCGTGTCTGCCGGTTGTCCTCGCGGGCCGGTGGGTTGAGGGGGTGAAGGCCACGAAGTCAACCCGACCAGCCGGACCAGCCGGACCAGCCGGACCAGCCGGATCTCGTCACCAGCGTGTGTTTTTGAGGGGGGTGCGGGGTGGAGCGAAGCTCCCCCCGCGGAGGGCAGGACAGCACCGTGCCCCCTACGGCGTGACCCCGGAGCCGGGGCTTGGCCCCGGCGAGGGCCCAGAATCAATCATCGGGTCACTGGGCGCGTTCGAAGTCGATGGCGCTGTAGGCCCGCAGCTTGGTCAACCGGTGGTAGCCGTCCACGATGCGGATGGTGCCGCTCTTGGACCGCATCACGATCGACTGCGTCTGCGCCCCGCCACCGCCGTAGCGGATACCGCGAAGCAGTTCGCCGTCGGTGACACCGGTCGCGCAGAAGAACACGTTCTCGCCGTGGACCAGGTCGTTGGTGGTCAACACCCGGTCCAGGTCGTGGCCGGCGTCGAGAGCCTTCCGCCGCTCGGCCTCGTCCCGAGGCCACAGTCGGGCCTGCATCACACCGCCCATGCAGGTCAGCGCACAGGCGGCGATGATGCCCTCGGGGGTGCCACCGATACCCAGCAGCAGGTCCACCCCGGTGCCCTCCCGGGCCGCCATGATGGCGCCGGCCACGTCACCGTCACGGATGAACTTGATCCGCGCACCGGCCTCCCGCACCTCGCGGGCGAGTTGTTCGTGCCGTGGCCGATCCAGGATGCACACCGTGACGTCGGCGGGCTCGGAACCCTTGGCCCTGGCCACCTGCCGGATGTTCTCGCTGACCGGAGCGGTGATGTCCACCACCCCGGCGGCCTCCGGGCCGGTGGCCAACTTGTCCATGTAGAAGACGGCCGACGGGTCGTACATCGCACCGCGTTCGGTGACCGCCAGCACTGCCAGCGCGTTGGGCATGCCCTTGGCCATCAGCGTGGTGCCGTCGATCGGGTCGACCGCGACGTCGCACTCGGGGCCGTTGCCGTCACCGACCTCCTCGCCGTTGAACAGCATCGGCGCGGCGTCCTTCTCGCCCTCGCCGATGACCACCCTTCCGCGCATGGACACGGTGCCGATGAGCTGACGCATCGCGTTGACCGCCGCGCCGTCACCCCCGTTCTTGTCCCCGCGCCCCACCCATCGGCCGGCGGCCATCGCGGCGGCCTCGGTGACGCGGATCAGTTCCAGAGCCAGGTTGCGGTCCGGAGCCTCTCGCCGCACGGCGAGTTCGGGCGGTACCTCACTCACTGGTGCACCACCTGTCGGCGGCCACCGGCCGCGGGTCGATCCTGGTAGCGGGTTCTGGCATGTGTTCTGGTCCTCCTGGGGCAGGGTCGGCCTGTGGCGCGGTGTCTGACGTATGTGCTGACCTACGTGCGCACCTACATGATGGTCGGTGGCTCGCCGGCCCGCACCCGCCGACCAGACACCCGTGCCCTGGGTCAGGCGGGTGGTTCGGCGCCACCCGTGGCGGCCTGACGCTCGCTCACCGCGGCGGCGAGTCTCTCCCGGGCCCCGTCCAACCAGGACTGACACACCCCGGCCAGGTGCTCACCGCGTTCCCACAGCGCCAGCGACTCTTCCAGAGTCAGCCCGCCGGCCTCCAGCCTGCGCACCACGTCGGCCAGTTCCTCACGAGCCTGTTCGTATCCCAGAGACTGCTCGCTCACCTGACAACCCTAGCGAGTGGGTCCGAAGTGAGTCCGGATGGTCCTGCCGGTGGACGCGGTTCCGTGTCGTGACCTGTGGTGCTTCGGGGTGTTGAGGGGGGTGTGGGGTGGAGCGAAGCTCCCCCCACAGAGGGCAACACAGCACGCCGGCCCGTACACACCGAGCTCCGAAGCCGGGGCTCCGCCCCGGCGAGGGCTTGGAATCAAGCGTCTACCCCGGATCGGTCGTGCTGGTCACCGTGGCACCGAGAATCCCGTCGGCCAGCCGGATCCGCACCGGATCGCCGGCACCGACCTGGGTCGGGTCACGCACCACCCTGCCATCGGAGCGCTGCACCACCGCGTAGCCGCGGCGCAGGGTG
>DATCXL010000276.1:0-8310 GCA_036565825.1 Mycobacteriales bacterium | reverse complement strand
CGACCTCCTCCTTGAGCATCGCGCCCTCGCTGACGACCCCGGCCGAGGCCTCGTCCAGTTCCCGGGCCAGTTGCGGAATGCGGCCGTAGCGGAGTTCGGCGGCCCGGCCAAGGTCGCCGTCGCGTTCGGCCCGTTCCTCCTCGCCGCGCAGTGACTCCAACTGCTCCTTGAGTTCGCGGATCTGGTCGATGACCTTCTTCTCCTGCTGCCACCGGGCGGTGAGACCCTCCGACTGCTCGCGCCGGTCGGCCAGGTCCGCGCGCAGCCGTTCCAGCCGTTCGGCGGACACCGCGTCGTCCTCCTTGGACAGCGCCATCTCCTCGATCTCCAGCCGGCGAACGGCCCGTTCCACCTCGTCGATCTCCACCGGCCGCGAGTCGATCTCCATCCGCAGCCGGGACGCTGCCTCGTCGACAAGGTCGATCGCCTTGTCCGGCAGGAAACGCGCGGTGACATACCGGTCGGACAGGGTGGCGGCGGCGACCAGGGCGGCGTCGATGATCCGCACACCGTGGTGCACCTCGTACCGTTCCTTCAACCCGCGCAGGATGCCGATGGTGTCCTCTACGGACGGTTCACCGACCAGCACCGGCTGGAACCGCCGCTCCAGCGCGGCGTCCTTCTCGATATGCGCGCGGTACTCGTCCAACGTGGTCGCGCCGACCATCCGCAGTTCACCACGGGCCAGCATCGGCTTGAGCATGTTGCCGGCGTCCATGGCACCCTCACCGCTGGCACCGGCGCCGACCACGGTGTGCAGTTCGTCGATGAAGGTGACGATCTCGCCGGCCGACTCGGTGATCTCGTCGAGCACCGCCTTGAGTCGTTCCTCGAACTCGCCCCGGTACTTGGCCCCGGCCAGCATGGCGCCCAGGTCCAGTCCGACGATCCGCTTGCCACGCAGTGACTCGGGCACGTCGCCGGCCACCACCCGCTGGGCCAGGCCCTCCACGATCGCGGTCTTGCCCACCCCGGGTTCACCGATCAACACCGGGTTGTTCTTGGTTCGCCGGCTCAGTACCTGCACGACCCGGCGGATCTCGGCGTCCCGCCCGATCACCGGGTCCAGCCGGCCGTCGCGGGCCCGTTCGGTCAGGTCCACGCCGTATCTGGCCAGCGCCTGGTACTTCGACTCGGGGTCCGGGCTGGTCACCCGGGCCGAGCCGCGCACCTGACGGAACGCACCGAGTAGGGCGTCGGGGGTGGCCCCGTGCCCGCGCAGCAGGGTGGCGACCGGCCCGCCGTCGCTGGCCAGGCCGACCAGCAGATGTTCGGTGGACAGGTACTCGTCGGACAGTTGCTCGGCGGTCCGTTGGGCGGCACTCAACGCGCGCAGCAGGTCACGCGAACTCTGCGGCGCGGACACGGTTGCCCCGACCGCGCTGGGCAGCCGGCCCAGCAACGCGTCGGCCTCGGCCCGCGCCGCCTTCGGGTCGGCGCCAACCGCGGTCAACAGTGGCGAGGTGGTGCCGTCGGTGAGGCTGAGCAGGGCGACGAGCAGGTGTACTGGTTCGACGTCGGGGTGGCCACGGTCGGCGGCCAACCGAACCGCCGAGGAGACCGCCTGCTGGCTCTTGGTGGTCAACTTGTACGGGTCCATGACTGTCTTCACTCCTCGGCGGCTCAAACGGCGGTGGACACCAATCCGAGATCCGCCTGCTGTACTGCGTGGAACCGGTCAGAACCGACTCAGAACACATCAGAACCAGTTCGGACCGGACTCAGGGTGTGGTCGGGCCACGGTCACGGCAACGCCGGCGCGGGGTCAGGGAACCGCGGATCGCCAGGTCAGCTACGGCGCTGTGGCCGCCAGATGACCAGCGAACTGGGCGGCACCGGCACCAGGTCCCTGCGGTAGGAGGCGTGCACCGCCGCGGCGGCGGCCACGGCCTCCTGGCGGGCCAGTTCGAGTTCACGGGCGAGCGCGGTGACCCGCTCCTGAAGTTCGGCGACCCGGGCCGTCAGTTCAATGATCCGCTTCACCCCGGCGAGGTTGACGCCCTCCTCCTGGGTCAGCCGGGCCACCTCGCGCAACATGACCACGTCGCGCGCGCTGTAGCGGCGCCCACCGCCGGCGGTGCGACCTGGGTTGACCAGGCCCAACCGGTCGTACTGTCGCAGCGTCTGTGGGTGCATACCGGACAGTTGCGCGGCCACCGAGATGACGAACACCGGGGCATCCTCGGGGAACGGTTGCCCGTACGACTGGCCCGGCCCACCGCCCGGCGGTGCCGGTTGGTACTGATCAGTCACCGTCGCTCACCCCTGCCCTGTTCGCCAGTTCAGCTGTGATGTGTGGTCTGGGATCCTCGGTCCGGGCCTCGGCATAGGCCGCCAGAGCCTCCCGGGCCCGGGCCGAGAGCTTGTCCGGCACGGCGATCTCGATGGTGACCAACAGGTCGCCGTGACTGCCGTCACGACGGCGCACCCCACGGTCACGGACCCGGAACCTCCTACCGCTGGCGGTGCCCGGCGGCACCTTCAGCGACACCGCACCGTCCAGGGTGGGAATGCGGACGGTGGCGCCAAGTACCGCCTCGTGGAAGGCCAGCGGCAGGGTCAGGGTCAGATCGTCACCGCTGCGGCCGAACATCGGGTGGGCCCGTACGTGCACCACCACGTACAGGTCACCCGACGGGCCGCCACGTTCACCGGGCACGCCCTTGCCGGCAATCCGGATCCGCTGTCCGTCACGCACCCCGGCCGGGATGCGCACCGTGATCACCCTGGTCTGGGTGGTCACCCCGGTCCCGCGACACTGCGGGCAGGGGTCGTCCACCACCTGGCCGGTGCCCCGGCACTCCCGGCACGGCTCGCTGAACGCGAACGCGCCCTGGTTGCGGGTGATCAGGCCGGTGCCCAGACACGCCGCGCACTGACCCGGTGCGGTACCGGGACGGGCACCACTGCCGTGGCAGTTCTGGCACGCCCCCGGGCTGGCCATCCGCAAGGGCACGGTGACACCGGCCACCGCCTCGGCGAAGTCGAGAGTGGCCTCGGTCTCCACGTCCTGGCCGCGCTGCGGCGTGGTTCGTCCGCCGCGCGGTGCCCGGCCGGTGAACAGACCACCGAGCAGGTCACCCAGGCCACCGGTCCGGTTGCCCGCCCCACCGAGCAGGTCACCCAGGTCGAACGTCCCGCCCGTTCCCGGCCGGAAACCGCCCGGGAACCCGCCGGGGAAGCCACCTCCGCCGAACAGCGTCCGGGCCTCGTCGTACTCACGCCGCCGTCGGTCGTCGGAGAGCACGTCGTAGGCCTCGGAAACCTCCTTGAACCTCGACTCGGCCTGGGCGTCACCAGGGTTCTTGTCCGGGTGCAGTTCGCGGGCGAGCTTGCGGTAGGCCTTCTTGATGTCGGCCTGGCTGGCGTCCTTGGGGACGCCCAGAGCCGCGTAGTAGTCCTTCTCGATGAAGTCCCTCGTGCTCATCGGGCGCCCCCTTTCTCCCTGTCTGGTCCGAGACTACGACCGCACGTCGTCGTCACCACGCGCCGATCCTTCACCCGGGTCCCCGCCGGACACGGTCGGATCGGGACCGGCCGCGCCACCGGCACCGCTGACACCTGTGACGACTGTCGTACCGCCGGAACTCCCCGGATCGGCCACCGCGACCAGCGCGGCCCGAAGCAGCCGTTCGGCGTACCGGTATCCAACCCGCATGACCTCCACACACGTCGGTTCACCGACCTCGGCGGAGGTCTGGTGCGCGACCGCCTCGTGGATCATCGGATCGAACGGGTCGCCCTTGGCACCGAACGCCTCCAACCCCAACCTGGTCAACGTGTCGGTGATCTGGTCGGCCACCGCCTTGAAGGCGCCGGTCAGATCACCGTGTTCACGCGCCCGTTCGAGGTTGTCCAGGACCGGCAGCAGCCCGGCCAACACCGCACCGGTGCTGGCCTCGGCCGCCGCGGCCCGGTCACGCTCGACCCGCTTGCGGTAGTTGGCGTACTCCGCGGTGACCCGTTGCAGGTCCGAGGTGCGTTCGGCCAGCTTGCGCTGGAGCGCGGCCACGCCCGGGGACGGTGCCGGCTTGCGGCGAGGCTCGAACAGGACGCCCGGTTCGGGTGCCTCGTCGACGTACTCCAGTTCCTCACCGGAGTCCTCGGCGGCGTGCCGGGGCTCGGAGGGCTCACGTGGTTCCCCGGTCTTGGGATCGAGCCGACGTTTGTCACGGATCACGACGCGGCTCGGCTCCTCGGCGTCGTGTTGCTCTCGTTCGTTCACGCCTTCGAACCACCCTCATCAGGCTCGTCCACGATCTCGGCGTCCACCACGTCCTCGCCGTCGGTCGCCGAACCGGCCGCGCCGCCCGTGCTGGCGCCGCCAGCGGTGGCGGTACCGGTGGCCTGTTCCTGCTGCGCCTGGGTGTACATCGCGCCGCCGATCTCCTGGGAGATCCGCGCGACCTTCTCCTGGGCGGCCTTGACCGCGGCGATGTCGGTGCCGGCCAGCGAGGAACGCAGTTCGCCGAGCGCGTCGGTGAGTTCGGTCCTGCGTTCGGCCGGGATCTTGTCGCCGTTCTCGGCCAGGAAACGCTCGGTCTGGTACTGCAACGACTCGGCCAGGTTGCGGGTCTCGGCCTCCTCGCGGCGGTTCCGGTCCTCGGTGGCGTGCTGGTCGGCCTCGCGCATCATCCGCTCGATGTCCTCCTTGGGCAGCGCGGAGCCGCCGGTGATGGTCATCGACTGCTGCTTGCCTGTGCCAAGGTCCTTGGCCGAGACGTTGACGATGCCGTTCGCGTCGATGTCGAAGGTGACCTCGACCTGCGGCACGCCGCGCGGCGCCGGCGCGATGCCGGTGAGCTCGAACATGCCGAGCTTCTTGTTGTAGGCGGCCATCTCGCGCTCGCCCTGGAAGACCTGGATCTGCACCGAGGGCTGGTTGTCGTCGGCCGTGGTGAAGATCTTCGAGTGCTTGGTCGGGATGGTGGTGTTGCGCTCGATCAGGTTGGTCATGATGCCGCCCTTGGTCTCGATACCCAGGGACAGCGGCGTCACGTCGAGCAGCAGGACGTCCTTGACCTCACCCTTGAGTACGCCGGCCTGCAGGGCGGCACCGACCGCCACGACCTCGTCGGGGTTGACGCCCTTGTTCGGGTCCTTGCCGCCGGTCAGTTCGCGGACGATGTCCACCACTGCCGGCATCCGGGTCGACCCACCCACCAGCACAACGTGGTTGATTTCGGACACCTTGACGTTGGCGTCCTTGACGACCTGGTGGAACGGACCCTTGCAGCGGTCCAGCAGGTCGCTGGTCAGCCGCTGGAACTCCGCGCGGGTGATGCGCTCCTCAAGGTGCAGCGGACCTTCCGACGACGCGGTGATGTACGGCAGGTTCATCGTCGTCTCGGTCGAACTTGACAGCTCGATCTTGGCCTTCTCGGCGGCCTCACGCAGCCGCTGGAGGGCCATCTTGTCCTTGGACAGGTCCACCCCGTGGGCACCCCGGAACCGGGTCACCAGGTGCTCGACCAGGCGCTCGTCCCAGTCGTCACCGCCGAGCAGGTTGTCACCGCTGGTGGCCTTGACCTCGATGACTCCGTCGCCGATCTCCAGCAGCGAGACGTCGAAGGTGCCGCCACCGAGGTCAAAGACCAGGATGATCTGGTCGTTCTCCTTGTCCAGGCCGTAGGCCAGCGCGGCGGCGGTGGGCTCGTTGATGATCCGCAGTACGTTCAGCCCGGCAATCTGGCCGGCCTCCTTGGTGGCCTGCCGCTGCGCGTCGTTGAAGTACGCCGGCACGGTGACCACCGCGTCGGTGACATCCTCGCCCAGGTAGGACTCGGCGTCCCTCTTGAGCTTCTGCAGCACCCGGGCGCTGATCTCCTGCGCGGTGTAGAACTTGCCGTCGATCTCCTGCTTCCAGTCGGTGCCCATGTACCGCTTGACCGAGCGGATGGTGCGTTCGACGTTCGTGACGGCTTGGCGCTTGGCGACCTCACCGACGAGCACCTCACCGTTCTTGGCGAAGGCGACGATCGACGGCGTCGTGCGTGAACCTTCGGCGTTGGCGATGACCGTCGGCTCACCGGCCTCCAGGACGGAGACGACAGAGTTGGTGGTGCCGAGGTCGATACCGACCGCACGTGCCATGGAAGGACCTCTCAACTTCTCGACTAAGGGAAGGGCTGCCGACTCCGACACGGGTCGGCGTCAACAGTCTTGAGTCTATGCGACTCAGCTTGCCTGACTCCAGAACGTGCCCCCTGGACTACCTGTTCCCGCTCTACTGTGATCTGGATCACTCTCTTGCCCGGTCGGGTGGTCGTGGCCGCGTCCTGAATGCCGGCGTTGCGCTGTGCGGTAGGTTTCGCGCCGCGAAAGGGGTGACCATGACCGACGCCGGCTCGGCTGGTGAGGACCTCGACCGGGTCGAAGACCGGACGGACAGGTCCGCGAACGACCGGGCCCCCCATCGGGGCCCGGGCCGCTTCCCGGACCGGACACCGGACGAGACAGACCAGACAGATAAGACGGATAAGACAACGGTTCGGCCACCGGATACGGCACCGGGCCGGTTCCCGGCCCCAGGTCCGGACCGGCCCAAGAACCAGGCCGGCAACCGAGCTGGCAACCAAGCCGGAAACCGGGTTGGGCACCGAATCGACGACTGGGTCGACCCGCCGGCCGGTGGCGGCATGGACGAGCACCCTGACCACCCGGCGGATCACTGGCAGCCCGAACCGGAGCGCCCGATCCACCGAGGATGGCTGGTGGCCGCGATGGTCGCGGTCGTGATCGTGGTCGGCACCGTGTTCGTCACCCTGGTGGTCGGTGGCGATGCGGTGGATCCGGCCGACCCGGCGCGACTCTCCGCGCCGGTGACGCTGCCGGCGTCCGTACCGCCCGCCCCGAAGCCGCCGCAGCAGCAGCCCCCCGCCCAGACCGGGACCGACGGCGACATCTGCCCGGGCTCAGAAGGGGTCAGCGCGGACGATCAGCCAGGCTGGGCGCATGCCACCGTGCAGGGGCCGGACGCGGCCTGCGAGGGCAGGTACTCGCTACACACCACCAGCGAAGCCGGCGGGGTGTTCTACCGGTGGATATCGGAGTCCGTCCAGGCCGGAAGCTGTGACATCGCGGTCTACATCCCCGACACCGTCAAGGCCAACGTGACCCGGGTGAGTTATTCGGTGCTCGACGGCGACAGGCTGGTGGAGAGCTTCGTGATCGCCCAGGCCAACCACCACGGAGAGTTCGTGCATGCCGGGACCTACCCGGCCAGCGGCGGACAGGCGCTCGCGGTGCGGATGGACAACCGTTCGAGCACCGCTGGCACGGTGGTCGCCTCGGCGGTGCGCATCACCTGCCACCAGGCCTGAACGCCGGACCATCCCGCGGTACGACGCGGCACGAGGCTGATACGAGATTTTCGAGGTCCACCGGGCCGACTCGGTGGAGCATGTTGCATTCGTCCTCGGCGAGTGCCGCGTCACGTGGTGTACCGTCGGTTGGGTAGGACATCCTTACCGGGCATCCCGTTGGAGTGTGGTGCCGATCGTGGGCTCCGCTCCTACCCGCACGGCGATCTGCTGATGCCCGTAACGGCGACCCCCTCCTCCTATAAACCCGCGGACGCGGGCATGGGGTTGTCATGGGCATCATCATCGTCCTCGCCGTCGTTCTCGCCATTCTCGCGCTGATGCTTCTGACGGCCGGCATCCAGATGGTCCAGCAGTACGAACAGGGAATCGTGTTCAGGTTTGGTCGCCTGCTGCCCAGGACCCGCGGTCCTGGTCTGGCAATGATCGTGCCTTTGGTGGATCGCATGGTGAAGGTGAGCATGCAGATCAGGGTCATGGGTGTACCTGCGCAGGGTGCGATCACCCGTGACAACGTGACGCTGACGGTCGACGCGGTGGTGTACTTCCGGGTCGTCGACCCGGTCAAGGCGATCGTCAACGTGCGGGACTACCCGGACGCGGTTTCCCAGGTGGCGCAGACCTCCCTGCGCTCGGTCATCGGCCGCGCGGACCTCGACACCCTGCTGTCGGACCGTGAGCAGGTCAACGCCGAACTCAAAGCCGTGATCGACGCGCCCACCGAGGAGCCGTGGGGGGTGCGCGTGGAGCGGGTCGAGGTCAAGGACGTCGCACTGCCCGACTCGATGAAACGCTCGATGTCCCGACAGGCCGAGGCTGAGCGCGAACGCCGCGCCCGGGTCATCACCGCCGAAGGTGAGCTACAGGCGTCGAAGAAGCTCGCCCAGGCTGCCCATGCCATGGCCGCCACCCCCGGGGCTCTGCAACTGCGACTGCTCCAAACCGTGGTCGACGTCGCGGCCGAGAAGAACAGCACCCTGGTCATGCC
>DATCXL010000260.1:0-10612 GCA_036565825.1 Mycobacteriales bacterium | reverse complement strand
CGGTGCCTGCTGTGCCGGACCGCGACCCGCCCGGACCCGTCCACCAGTACCCCCGCCTCCACGCAGTTCCCACCGTTGGAGTTGCTGTAGCTGCTGACATGCCAGGCGGTCCCGACGAACTCGTCCGAGGGGTTCACGAGCTACTCCTCCATGGCCGCCGAGATCAGCTTGACCGACTGCTTCGGGCCGGCGGACATCTCAACGAGCCGATCGTACGCAGGGGCGAACCGCTCGGAACCTGGCTCGGGTCAGGACTCACTCATCTGACCGAGCCGGCGGGTCCACTCGCACCACACGTCGGCGATGCGATACCCCAGGCGTCTGTTCACCGCGATCATGTGCGTGTTGTCCGCCGCGTTGAACGTCTGGTGCCGCGTCACGTGTGGCTGCGTCCGAGCCAACCAGGTCAACATCGATGCCTTGAGCCACAGCCCGAACCCGCGTCCTCGGTAGGGCGCCAGCACGGTCGTGTCGCCCTGCTCGGCCAGCGGTGTGTCCGGGTGGACATGCACCTCGGTGATGCCGGCCAGTACTCCGGTGGCGTTCTCGCGTACGGCCAGTACATGTGACCGGTCGCCCCAGCGTGCCAGGGTCTCCTCGGATCGCCGGATCCGTTCGGCGGTCAGGGTCACCGGCCGCGTGTCGATGTGGCCGACCGGTGCGTCGTTCATGCCCGCCTTGGCCACCGCGTAGGCGTCGATCAGATCGTCCGGGCAGTGGTCGGTCCAGCGGACCAGCGAGAAGCCGGCCGTGCGGGACTCCGCGCCACCGGCCAACCGCGCCACCTCGGCCGGGTCGAGGTCGACGGTGTTCAGCACGTTGCGCAACCCGTCGTGGCCCCTGGTCATGTCCAACGCCGCGGCGAATGCCGCGCCCGGCCCGGCTGTGGCCGAAAAGCTGGACAGCATGGTCACGTCCTGCCCGACCAGCGCCTGGCCCACCGTGTCGAACAGGGCCCGTCCGACACCCCGTCGCCGGGTGTCCGGGTGCACCCGCAGGTCCATGTGGGCGAGGTGGGCGTTCTCGTGCCCGTGCCGGGTGAGCACCACTCCGCCGAGCAGTTGGCCACCGCCGCCCCGGGCGAACCAGCAGCGCCGCTTGCCCTCGTCGGGCGACATCAGCCAGCGGACCGAGTGTGCGTATGCCGGCGGCGGATCGTCGGGTAGGTCGACCCGGCGGGCGGCCAGGTTCATCTCGTGCCAGTCCTGCATGTCTCGCTTGGACATCGCGCCCGGGTCGAGTTCGACAATCCGCATGGGCCCTATCCGTCCTGGGGAGCCCACACTGTAACCAGCCCCACGAATGCGTGGGTAGGGGTCTTCGCGCGAAAACCCCTGCTCCGGGGCGGAATCAGCGCAGCACCCGCAGGGTGCGGCGGGCGAGCAGGTAGGCGGGGAGGATGCCGATCAGGATCAGTGCCACGCCGTAGGGCGCGGCGGCGGTGTAGTCCAACGCCTCGCCGTTGGTGGTCGCCCACAGTGCGGTGGTCAGTGTGACCGTGCCGGTCGGTTCCATCAGCAGGGTGGTGGTCAGTTCCTTCTCCACGTCCAGCAGCACGAACAGGGCCCCGGCGGCTATACCGGGGAACGCCAGCGGCAGGGTGACCCGGCCGAAGGTACGAAGCGGCCCGTGGCCGAGCGAGTGGGCCATGTCGTCGTACTCGCGGGTGGCCGCCCGCAGGCCGACATGCTGGGCCGCCACCGCCAGCGGCAGGAACATGATCACGTACGCGACCACCAGCATGGTCGAGGTCTGGTACAGCGGGTGGAACCAGTGCACCGCCAGGTACACCAGGGCCAGCGCGAGGACCACCCCGGGCAGCGAGTGGGCGATCCAGACCGCGCGTTCGGTCAGGGTCGAGAAGGCTCCCGGGTGGCGGGAGGTGAGCCAACTCACCGGCAGCGCGACGAGCGTCGCCGCGATCCCCGCCGCGACCGCGAGCTTCGTGCTGGTCGCCGCGGCCTGGGTCAGCGTCGACCAGTCGATGCCGTCGGACAACTCTGGCCGGACGATCGCGCTGACGATTCCGGTGGCTGACACGTAGGCGGGTACCCCCAGCGCGAGAACCGAGACCGTGGTCGCCACGGCGATCCAGGCCGTTCTGGCCCGACCCAGCCGCCAGGCCACCGGAACCCGGGTCACCCCACGTCCGATCCGGGTGCGCCCCCGCCGGCCGCGCATCAGACGTTCGGTGAACAGCAGCAGGATCGACGCAGCGACCAGCACGATCGACAGGGCCCGGGCCGACTCCGGGGCACCCAGCACCTTGATCCGCTGAACTATGGCGGTGGTCAACGTCTGGTAGCTCAGCAGTTGCAGGCCACCGAACTCGGCGAGCACGTGCAACGCGATGATCAGGGTGCCGGCGGAGACCGCAACCCGGAGCTGGGGAACCGTCACGGTCAGGAACGCGCGCATGCTGGATCGCCCCAACGAACGGGCGACCTCCTCCTGCGCGGCGTCCACCTCACGCAGCGCCGCCACGGTCGGCAGGAACACGTAGGGGAACAGCCCGAGCCCCAGGACCAGGGTGGCACCGCCGACGCTGGACAGCGCCGTCGAGTCGGGGAAGAACCGGAAGCTGGCCGCCACCCAGGTGTACGAACTGACAAAGCCGGGGACCGCCAGCGGCATCGTGAACAGCACGATCCACATGCGACGGCGGGGCAGGTCGGTCCGTACCACCAGCACGGCCAGACCGACCCCGAGCACCAGGCAGAACACGCAGACCGTGACCAACAGCACCAGGGTGTTCTTCAGCAGTGGCAGGGTGGCCGGGCTGGACAGTTCGTGCACCAGCAGGGAGAAGCTGAAACCCTCCCGCAGCACCAGGTATCCGACCGGGCTCAGCGACACCACGGCGACCAGCCCGGCCGCGACGGTGATCAGAACAGACGCGCGGGGCCGAGTCATTCGATGGCCCGGCCCCCACCGCAGGCGCCTACCGCCGCCTGCCCGACCGGTCTCGGGGGCAGGCGGCGGGGCGTACCCGGTCGCTACGGACATCGATGGATCAGGCGATTCCCGACTGGACGATCAGGTCCTTGGCCTTGGTGAGGTTGGCGAACACACCCTGGTCGGCCTTTGGCGGATGCAGATCCGAGATGGGCGGCAGACCGACCTGGCTGTTCACCCCGGTGCCGACCGGGAACTGCGCGTCCTCGTCGGCGGCGACGACCTTCTGACCGCCGTCGGCCGAGGCCAGCCAGGAGAGGAACTGCTGCCCCTCGGCCTGGTGCTTGCTCGACCTGAGGATTCCGGCACCGGAGGCCAGCACCAGCGAGCCGGCGTCGGGGTGGTCCATGAAGTGCACCTTGGAGGTCAGCTTGTCCTCGCCACCCTTCTGCCCGGCCAGAATCCACCAGTAGTAGTGGTTGGACAGACCGAATGCGTGCTGACCAGCCTCGACGGTGTCACGCACCTTGCCGTTCTTCTGTTCGTTGACGCCGTTGTCCTTGATGGCCTTGAGCCAGTTGAGCGTGTCGTCCTCGCCGATCGTGGAGATCAGGTAGCTGACGGTGCCGGCAAACGCGCCGGACGGGGCGTAGGCGAACTTGCCCTTCCACCTGGAGTCGGCCAGGTCGAGGATGCTGTCAGGCAGTTCGTCCGCGCTGATCAGCGTGGGGTTGTAGAACATGACCCGGGCCCGTGCCGCGTAGGGCACCCAGTTCTTGGTGCCGGGCACCAGGTTGGCGTCGACCTGGGTGAGGGTGCTGGCCTCGACCGTGGACAGCAGCCCCTTGGCGTCGAGTTGGCCGATCGGGCCCGGTTCCTCACTCAGGTACAGGTCGGCGGGCGAGGAGTCACCCTCCTCGATGATCTGGTTCACCAACTCCGCGTCCTCACCGGCGCGGATCACCAGCTTGACACCGGTCTTCGCGGTGAACTGGTCGGCGAGTGCCTTGACGGTCTCCTCGTGCTGACCGGCGTACACGGTGAGGGTGGTCGCCTTGCTGCCGGAGGCGCCGTTGTCGTCGGAACTCTCCGCCGAGCAGGATGCCAGGGCCGCGATGGCCGCGACCGCGGCACCCACCGCGACCGCCCTTCTCACCGGGGAGCCGCCCCGGTTCGTACGCGTGGTCATACGTTCTTCCTCTCGGGATTCCGTCAGCGTGACCACCGTGACCGCGCGTGGGTCCGGTGGTCGCTCCCGCCAGCGTCGCGCAGACCCTCGGGGGAGACTTAGGTTAGGCTAACCTATGAATCCCGAAGAATGTGCGCCGGCCCCAGAATCTGGATGAATGTCGGGGAGTCAGGGACGGGGATCTTCGTGTTGGTGGTCCGCAACCGCACCTCGGGACCGCTGCCGTCCGAACCAAGACGCAGGGTGACCAGCAGCTCGTGCCCGAAGTAGCCGGTCGTCACCACCCGGGCTGGCACGGCGCCCTCGCCCAGGGCAAGGTTCTCCGGGCGGACCAGCACCGCACACCGCGCGCCCAGCGGGTGCAGTTCGCTGACCGGGGCGGTGACCGGCCCGAGCGGGCAGTCCACGGTGCAGACACCGTCGTCGTGCGCAACCACCTGGCCGCCGAGGATGACCGCGTCGCCGACGAAGTCCGCGGTGAAGGCGTCAACCGGACAGTCGTAGACCTCGGTCGGTGATCCCACCTGCACGACCCTTCCGTCCCGCATCACCGCGACCGCATCGGCCAGCGACAGGGCCTCCTGCTGGTCGTGGGTGACCAGCACGGCGGTCGTCCGCAGTCGCCGAAGCAGGTCGCGGACCTCTATGCCCAACTCCGACCGCAGCGCCGCGTCGATGGCCGAGAACGGCTCGTCGAGCAGCACGACGCCGGGACTCGGCGCCAACGCACGTGCCAGTGCCACCCGCTGCTGTTGCCCACCGGACAACTCGTCCGGGCGGCGCCGTTCGTACCCGGCCAGCCCGACCATCTCCAGCAGTTCGCTGACCCGCTCGGCCCGGGCCCGACGCCGCCCGGCACCGGGCCGGCGGTCGGGGCCGGAACCAGACCTCAGCCCGAAGCCGACATTGCCGGCGACGTCGACGTGCGGGAACAGTGCGCCGTCCTGCGGGACGATTCCGACACCCCTGCGCTCGGGGCGGACGAAGACCCCCGGCCCGACCAACGTCCGGCCATCCAGGGTCACCTCCCCGCGTTCGGGCCGTTCGAAGCCGGCGACAACCCGCAGCAGGGTGGTCTTCCCGCACCCCGACGCACCCAGGATCGCGGTCAGTCCGCCAGACTCGATGTCCAGGTCGACGTGTGCCAGCGCCTGAACCCGACCCCCACTGACCGGGAAGATCTTCTCGACGCCAGTCAACCGCAGCATTAGGCAAGCCTAACCTCGGCTTCCACATCGGTACACGTCAAGTCCGGAGCAAGAAGCACCAGGAAGCCGTCCGCGACCGTCCGGAAACCGAGCGTGGCTGTAAGCACCGCCCACCATCACAACAGCCGACAGCACCGCACATTGGTAATCCGCCCATATGCCCTCATCGATGCGGGCGGACCCGAGGGCGGTTACCCGATCGTGAGCTTCCAGTCCTGCCAGGTGTCCACGGCCCGGTAACCGAGTCGTTCGTTGACCGCGATCATGTGCTCGTTCACCGCCGCGTTGTAGGTCTCGTACTCGGTGACCCGGGGTTCCACGTCCGCGAGCCAGCGCACCATGGCGGCCTTGAGCCGCAGACCGAACCCCCGTCCCCGGTAGTGTCGCAACACCGTGGTCTCACCCTGGTTGGCCCGCGGCGAGTCCGGGCTGACGAACACCTCGGTCATCCCGGCCAGCGTCCCGGTGGTCCGCTCGCGCACCACCATCGCGTACCGGCGCCAGCCACTACGGACCGACGCGTCCTCCTTGGTCCGGACCCGTTCGGCGGTCAGGGTGATCGGATGCCAGTCGATCTCACCCATCGGAGCGTCGTTCATACCCTCCTTGGCGCGGGCGAACGATTCCAGTAGTTCATCCGGGCAGTGGTCGACCCAGCACACCAGGTCGAACCCGTCAGACCGTGCCGCCACCCCTCCGGCCCAGCCAGCCACCGCGTCGGGGTCGACATCGGCGGCGCGCAGCACCCTGCGGACCTCCGCCAGGGCAGGTTGGAAACCGATCGCGGTCGCGAACATCTCGCCCGGACTGTCGACCTGGGCCCAGACGTGCATGCCGGTTCGACCGTCGGCGGTCGCCACCTTTCTGGCCTGGTCGAGTAGCGCCCGGCCGATCCCGGTTCGCCGGACATCGGGCCGGACCCGGGCACAGAACTCGGCGAAGTGCGGATTCTCATGTCCGGGCAGCGTCAGCGTGCCGCCGCCGAGCAGTTCGCCGTCTGAACGGGCGAACCAGGTCAGTCGCCGGTCCCCGTGGTCGAAGAGTTCGCCGACCGTCACCGCTCGCGGCGGTGCGGGGTCCTCGGGAAGGTCGAACTGGTCGGTGCGGCGGCAGAACTCGTGCCAGTCAGCCAGTTCGGCCTCGCCGGCCGTGTCCGGGTCGATCGGTTCGATACGCATCCTCCGTGAATACCCGCCCACCCGTCCCGGCCACCACCGAATTACCGTCGCCCCACCGCTGCCTCCTCGCGGCGTGACACCTTCGGTGGTGGACCTCGCTACCCAACCTTCGGCGGGTGTGCCTGGGCGGAAGGTGCGGACATCAGGTCGGGATGCCCAGGCGACGGGCCAGAGTTGGCACGTCGGCGTGGCAACGTGACCACCATCGGTCCAGTTTGTAGTTGAGACCCCCGTCGATCTGACGCATCCGGAAATCCTCCTCGGCGGTGAAGGCCGCAACCTCGGCAACGTCGGTGCGTTCGGCGCGCAACCAGCGCAGCATCTCCGCCTTCATCCACAGCGTCAGGCCGTGGCTCCGATGCGCAGGAACCACCACGGTGTCCCGCTGGAAGGCCCGCCGGGGCGCCCAACGGGAGATGGTCACCTCGGTCAACCCGGCCACATGTCCGGTCGGCTCGTGCAGCGCGGCCACCACCCGGCATTCCCGGCCGGCCCGCGCGGTGGCCTGTTCGTACTCGCGCACCAGTGTCGCGTCCCACTCCGGCGGTGCGATGTCGAGCGTTCCCGTCGGGAAGTCCCGGGCGGTCCGCCTGGCCAGCCCGAAGGAGGGAAGCAGGTCATCCGGAGCCGCATCGATCCAGGCGGCCAGGCGGTAGGACGCGTGTTCCTCCTCGGCCAACGTGTCCAGCCTCCGGTCGTCCACCAGGGTCAGGTCCAGCAGTGACCGGGCCTCCCGCGACCCCGCCCGCAGCCCGCGGGCGTTGACGAACCACACGCCCTCGGTGCCCTCGGCCACCTCGGCCACCAGGCCGCGACGCCCCTCGGCAAGCATCATCCGGACAGCCTCGCGGAGCAACCGGGTACCCATGCCGCGTCGTCGGTAGGCCGGGTGGACGTCCAGAAAGAGTTCTCCAAGGTGGGCGTTCTCCCGGTCGGACAGGTACAACCTGGCTAGTCCGACAATTGCCCCGTGTTCTTCGGCGACCCACAGCGCGACGCGCTCCCCAGGCCATCGAGGCCCCAACAACGCCGCGGTGTCCTGCACGGCAGGGGGCGGGTCGCCGGGTAGGTCGTAGGCCAGCGCCCAACACAGCACACGGTGGCACGAGGCCACGTCGGGGCCTCCCGCGTTCTGCGGAGGGAGGGGCTTCACCAGCACGCCACTCTGCCTACGCGATCCCGATCCGTCGACCAACAGCATTTCAGCCACCATTGGGTCACATTTCAGAAAGCGGGTCGGGGAGGGCCCAACGGTGTCTGGTCCGCCCTGGCCCCGGTGGCCGGGATGGGAGGATGACGCGGTGAGCCTGTATCGGGACGACGCCGTTGTGCTCCGCCTGCACAAACTCGGGGAGGCCGACCGCATCGTCACCCTGCTCACCCGCAGGTACGGCCGGGTACGGGCGGTCGCCAAGGGAGTACGGCGCACCACGTCGAAGTTCGGTGCCCGGTTGGAACCGTTCAGCCATGTTGACGTGCAACTGTGGACCGGCCGCACACTTGACATCGTCACGCAGGCCGACAGCATCACCGCCTACGGCGCGGACATCGTCTCCGACTATGCCCGCTACACCGCGGGCAGCGCGGTGCTGGAGACCGCCGAGCGGCTCACCGGTGAGGAGAGGGAACCGGCGCTGCGGCTGTACATGCTGGTGGTTGGGGCGCTGCGCACGCTGGCCGCCGGCGAGCACGAGTCGCGGTTGGTACTCGACGCGTTCATGGTCCGCTCGATGGCGGTCGCCGGATGGCAGCTGGCGCTGACCGAGTGTGCCCAGTGCGCCGCGCCCGGGCCGCACCGGGCGTTCTCGGTGCCGGTCGGGGGAGCGGTGTGTCCCGGTTGTCGCCCACCCGGGTCGGTACTGCCCGCGCCGGCGACGTTCGACCTGCTCCAGGCGCTGCTGACCGGTGAGTGGGCGATTGCCGACGCCAGTGAACCGGGGGTCCGGCGGGAGGCCAGTGGTTTGCTCGCGGCACACCTACAGTGGCACCTCGAACGTGGGCTGCGCTCGCTTCCGCTGGTCGAGCGGGACCGCCCGCGCACCGAACGTCTGTCGGGCGGGGTGGGCCACCCGGTCGTAGAGTCTGGGCGAACGGGCTCCGCACCGGCGGAGTCGACGTCCCGGGAGTCACGGTGAGACGGTCGGAGCAGACCAGGCGTGCGGCATACCTCCAGCCCCGACCGCATCCTTCCGGAGCACTCCCGCCGGACCTGCCAACCGACCTGGTGCCACAGCATGTCGCCGTGGTGATGGACGGCAACGGTCGCTGGGCCAAGGCTCGTGGGCTGCCTCGCACCAAGGGGCACGAGGCGGGTGAGGACGCGCTGTTCGACTGCGTGGAGGGCGCGATCGAACTGGGTGTGAAGTGGCTTTCGGCGTATGCGTTCTCGACCGAGAACTGGCGGCGTTCGCCGGACGAGGTGCGCTTTTTGATGCGGTTTGTCGAGGGAGTTTTCCGGCGCCGGTTGGACGACATGGACGCACTCGGCGTGCGGGTCCGCTGGTCGGGCCGTCAGCCGCGACTGTGGCGCAACGTGGTCCGACGGTTGCAGGAGGCCGAGGAGCGGACCCGCGACAACGACGTGATCAACCTGGTGATGTGCGTGAACTACGGGGGTCGATGGGAGATCGCCGACGCGATGGCGGCGATGGCCGCCGACGTGCAGGCGGGCCGGTTGCGGCCGGACAAGATCACCGAACGAACGATCCATCGGTACCTTTATGTGCCGGACATGCCGGATGTGGACCTTTTCATTCGGTCGTCCGGTGAACAGCGCACCAGCAACTTCCTGCTCTGGCAGGCGTCCTACGCCGAACTCCTGTTCGTCAACACCCTGTGGCCGGATTTCGACCGTCGTCACCTGTGGGCGGCCTGCGAGTCCTACGCGCATCGGGACCGCCGGTTCGGTGCGGCCGAGCCGGCCGTGCTGCCCAGTCTGGGGTGAGCCGCCGCCCCGGTTTGTGCTACATCCGTCGACATGTGCGGGACGTTCCGCGGTCAGGCGGCGCTGACCGATGCTTCACAGCGGACCGGGAAGTTGACCGAACTGGCCACGAAGCAGGCCTCATGCACGTTGTCGTGCATGGCCAGCGCCTTGTCCACCATGGACGGATCCGCCACGGTGACCACCGGGTGCAACATGACCTCGGTGAACCGCCCGCTGGCGCCGGTCTGGACCATCGTTCCGGTTGTGTCGTCGGCATAGGAGACGACCACCACGCCGGAATCCGCGCACATGTGCAGGTAGGCCAACATGTGGCACTGCGACAGTGCGGCTACCAGCAACTCCTCCGGGCTGTAACCGGTCCCATCCCCGAGGAACGTCGGATCGGAGGACCCAGGGATCGCCGGCCTGCCCGCGGCCGTGATCTCGTTCGCCCGCTGGTACCCCCGGTAGCTGACGGTGCCCTCGCCGGTGTTGCCGGTCCACCGGACCGTCACGGCATAGTGGTGATCCCTGTGGTGATCCGCTGGCATGCTGCCCTCACTTTGGCACGGTCGACGCCCGAGTCGGGCCGTACGCCGACTGGTGTGCGGTCAGTGTCGGGCGAGAGGCGCCAACATCATCAGAAGCCAACATCATAAGAGGTGAGCGGTGCTCGCGTTGTCTCGCTTCGACGTCTCCGAGCAGGCCGCCGACGGGTTCGTCGAGCGGGCCAGGCCGGTGTTGGTCGCGCTGTCCACCCGACCGGGATTCCTTGACGGCCGGCTGGTCAGGGCCGTCGACGACCCCTCCGAGTGGCTGCTGGTCACCGAGTGGGAGGGCGCCGGCTTCTACCGTCGGGCTCTGTTGGAGCCCGCGGTCGCGGTGTTGGCGGCTGAACTGTTCGCCGGTGCCCGCGATGAACCCAGCGCGTTCGAGGTGCTTGCCACGGTCGCTCCTGGCGGCGCCGAGGCGATCGGCCGTAGTGATCGCAACCCACGCGGGACGCCCGGTCCGCGCTGAACGACACGGTCGCGTTTTCGTCGACGGGCAACTTTTGTTCCCTGACAGGTAGTGGTTAGTGGTGGTCACGTCGGATATGAGCGGGGAACATGAGAGGTATCCGGTCTGCGGCCTCTGACCCGCCGCAGGGCTCGTCGCCGGCTACGGCCCCGGGCTACCGGCCCTGCCCGACTGTCGGCTCCGGCTGTCGCGTGGC
>DATCXL010000255.1:0-2799 GCA_036565825.1 Mycobacteriales bacterium | reverse complement strand
GAACCGCCGTAGTGGACCGCGTCCACCAACACCCGGTCCAGATCTGCACCATCCGCGGCGGCGGAATGGAGCAGCCGGGCCAGCGGCCCGGCTGCCTCCTCAGCCAGCACCGCCTCGGCGACGTCGGCTGGCAGCGTCCACCGCAGACCAGCCCGTCGAGCAACTGTTCGATGCGCTGCGGACCCAACACACCGAGCATGTCCGGCAGTTCGGTGTTCAACGCCCGGATCAGGTCGTACCGGCTCCACGTCGCCTTGGCCTCCTGCTCCCGCCCAACCGCAGCGGCAATCACCGCATCGGGGTCGAACGCCTCAGCGACCATTCGACAGGGTCGGCCGATTGCGCCGGCGTTCCCGCTCTCGGTGCTGCACGGACCGAAGGTTGTCGTACCGAACCGCGCCTACTTCCTGTTCCGTGGGAAGGTGTCAGACTTCGGCGACTGGGGCGCGGCTGAGATGTGGCCAGGCCAACCCAGGCTGCACATGCCCGACCCCGCGTTCATCTGGCCAGCTGCCTGGTGCGTCGCCAAGGACGTCGACCCGCACTGGGCCGGGATCGGAGCCGACGTCGCGGCTATCGACCAGCTTCTGGCTGATGCACGTCTGGACATGGTCCCAGCCGACCCACGGGAGGACCAGTCGCGCCACCGGTAACTCAGACTGTCTCCGCCGAAAAGCAAGGGCTGCCGTCCAGTCACCCCACCACAACGGGAACGGCTCCCACAGAGGACGACGACGCCTCGGCGATGACCACCCACGGGTCCCAGAGTTCCCGATCGGGGCCGGTCGAGGTTCAGGTCGCAGACATCGCCTACTGCTCGGACCCGCACAACCATGCAGCCGGAACCGACTTCCGAACGTCCTCTTCTGCTCCCTGATCGAGCGCTCTTGTCCCATGAGTACGACGAGTCCTGATACTCAGGGTGCCGGTAGGCCGGATAACGCCGACGTGGTCGGGCGCCTGGCTGGCGCCAGGCTGACCATAACGCGGCTCCTCGCCGGCGTGAAGCTGGTCGACATGGCCCGGGACTCCCGAACGTGGCGCGAGCCGCAAGGTAGGTAGGAGGTTGGGGTTGGTGCTGGGGGCGCTGTTGGGTTGTCGCAGGGGATACCGGATTCCCCGCGACAACCCAGAACGTCGACGCTGCCGTTGGCTGATCGGGTGCTGCTGGTGGCGACCTACTACCGGACGAACCTGACCATGCGGCAACTGGCGCCGCTGTTCGGGATCAAAACCAGCGGCGGTGGGTCGGATCATCGACCGGCTCGGCCCGTACCTGGCCTTGGCAGCGGCCCGACGCCACGGCCCGGACACCGCACTGATCGTGGACGGAAGTAACAGTTCCAGTAACGCTACAAACCCTTTCCCCGTGGTGAAGCACCCGTTCACACCACGATGTCAGGGCCACGGCTTACACGGACGATCTGGCACGCCCGGTGGAACGTGCTCTGGAGGCGGAGATGACCCACCATGTGGGTCACGAGCGTGACGACCCGGCCGGGATGGGTACCGGTAACTCTCGTAATGGTTCGTCGCCGAAGGCGGTGTCGACGGTGAACGGGCCCGTGCGGATTACGGTGCCGCGTGACCGTAACGGCGAGTTCGAACCGAGGATCGTGCCGAAACGAGCCCCCGGGTGGGGCAGATCGACGAGTTGGTGTTGTCGTCGTACGCCCGCGGGTTGTCGACGCGTGATCTCGGCAGCGCGGCGAACCTGGAGCGCTGGCGTTGCTGCACTGAACGCTGAACATGCCATCATGCGGCTGTGCCGTCTGCGCCGTGAGGTCGCTACGCGCGGGAGTCTCACGGTGCTGAGGGCCGCATCCCCTCCGCTCGGCACCCGTCACGGAGGTCGTTGGGGGAGTCGACTTCGACCATCAACTCTCACACGAGACGACCGAGCCCGTTGAGTGAGGTCGGTCGGCCGGTGCGCCAGGGCTGCAGCGTGAGGATGCACTCCTGGCTGCTCAGTCGAGTGTCACGACGCCATTCGGGGTGGCCAGCACCGCACGCATCCCTGGCCGCGCCGCCTCGTGCACAGGGATCGGAACGCGAAGCGCCGCCAGGTGCCGGTCAAGACGACCTGCGCCCGGCCCACACAGAGTGAGCGATGCCAACTCGAGTTCGGGCAGTTCGTACTGTGTTGGGTGCGTCGACTCTCCCCAGTCAATCAGGAAGGGCACGATGCCGCCGGTGGCGTCGATCGTGTCCGGCGTAAGTTGCCAGCGCAGCACGTCGCCACCGGTGGTACGCCTTGACAACTCGACCGGCCCGCCGGGGTCGTATCCGTCGCGTCGGGCGGTCTCGATGGCCAGGTCGATATTGTCGGTACGGACTGCCCAGGTCAGCAAACCAGCTGGCCGAACCCGATCGATGCCGAACAGTCGTCGTGACGGCGTATCTGGCCCGTCGGGATCTACACCGATGATCTCGAGATATCGGCCGTTTCCCAGTCCGACAAGATAATTGGCTGTGCCGTACCCGGTATGGCGGCCGCCAGGGACGGGCTCGATACCGGTCGCCGCGGTGAATTCACGAACACCGACCGGCAGATCCGGAACGCCGTACACCAGGTGATCCAAGTCAGTCATAGCCGAAAATGTAGCGGCGCGCGCCGGTGTCCGCAGTGTCCGACCGTGTGCCTCGGGTCAGCGCCCATACCCGTGCTCGGCGATCCCGCGCGCCCGCGTGGCGTAGCTGGCCGGATCGTCGGGGGCGACCGTCGCGAGCCCGTCGACGTACCGGTTGAACATGCAGAACGCCGCCGCGATGAGTACGGCGTCGTGGATCTCGAGGTCG
>DATCXL010000250.1:0-5896 GCA_036565825.1 Mycobacteriales bacterium | reverse complement strand
TGTGGGCACACGGCCGGCACCCGGGGGCGGCCGCACTGGCCCGGCGGCGCGGTTACGTCGAGGAGCGGGTGCTGTGGAAGATGCGCAGGTCGCTGCTGACCCCGATGCCCGAGCCGACCCTGCCGGCGGACATCCGCATCCGGCCGTTCCGGGTCGGGCAGGATGAACAGGTCTGGACCGAGGTGAACAACCGCGCCTTCGCCACCCACCCCGACCAGGGCCGCTGGAGCGTGCAGGACGTGCGGGTCCGAGAAGCCGAACCATGGTTCGACCCGCAGGGGTTCCTGCTGGCCGAACGAACCGACGACGGTGCTGTGGTGGGCTTCCACTGGACCAAGGTGCACGGCGGTGCCGCGGCCGATGGCTCCAGACCCTCTGACGACTCTGCCAGCTCCGCAGGCTCTGCCGGGGAGCCGATCGGCGAGGTGTACGTGGTCGGCGTGGACCCGGCGGCACAGCGGCGCGGGTTGGGGCAGGCGCTCACCCTGGCCGGGCTGCACCACCTGCGTTCGGTGGGATTGTTGAACGTCATGCTCTACGTGGACGAGTCGAACACCGCCGCGATCGGGGTCTACACCCGGCTCGGCTTCACCCGGTGGGACACCGACGTGCAGTACCGCCGGGTTCTGCCCGCCGGGCCGACAGGGTTGACAGAGCCGTCCCAGCGCTGAGCCGGTCAGATGCCCGGGACGCTTCGGGTGCGTAACCTGAGCGCCTACCACGGCGAGTTGCCGGCGATACGGGACGTGTCGCTGACCATCCGACCGCGGTCCGTCACCGCGCTCATCGGCCCGTCCGGATGCGGCAAGTCAACCCTGCTTCGCACCCTGAACAGGATGCACGAGACGGTGCCCGGCGCGCGGGTGACCGGCACCGTGCTGTTGGACGACCAGGACGTCTACGGCCCCGACATCGACCCGGTCAGGCTGCGACGGGTGGTTGGCATGGTGTTCGGCCGGCCGAACCCGTTTCCCACCATGTCGGTGTTCGACAACGTTGCGGTCGGACTGCGGTTGGCCGGTCGGGGACGGCCAGGCCGCCGGGATCGGTCGCGCGGCCGTAGGTCGGGTTCGGGGTCGGGGCTGGACGCGGCGGTGGAACGCGCGCTGCGCCAGGCCCACCTGTGGACAGAGGTCGCCGACCGGCTGGACCGGCCCGGTGTCAGCCTGTCCGATGGGCAGCAGCAGCGGCTGTGCATCGCCCGCGCGCTCGCGGTGCGGCCGGAGGTGCTGTTGATGGACGAACCGTGCTCGGCGCTGGACCCAGCCTCGACGCTGGCCATCGAGGACCTGATCGCTGAACTGAAGGAGAGTTGCACGATCGTCGTGGTGACCCACGACATGGGCCAGGCGGCCCGGGTCAGCGACCGGACCGCGTTCCTGGCCGTGCCCGCGGTCGGGCAGCCGGGTCGGCTGGTCGAGTACGACGACACCGGAACGATCTTCCGTAACCCGGCCGACCCGCGCACCGAGGCCTACCTCACCGGCCGCTACCCATGACTCCCGTCGGTACGTGATTGCGACACATCTGCCCCGGTACCGTCGGTGTATGAGCCGTACCCGTCAGGTCTCTGACTCCATCGTGATCGCGGCGCCCGCCGACAGGATCTTCGACATCCTCGCCGACCCCCGCCAGCACTCCCGCATCGACGGCTCGGGCACCGTCCGAGGCGTGGTCACCGGACCGGACCGGCTGTCGCAGGGCGCCAGGTTCGGTATGCGGATGCGGATGGGCGCGCCCTACCGCGTCACCAACATCGTGCTGGAGTTCGAACCGGACCGGCAGATCGCCTGGCGGCATGCCGGTCGACACGTGTGGCGTTACGAACTGACCCCCGAACAGGACGGCACCCGGGTCACCGAGACCTTCGACTGGTCACCCGCTCCGCTGCGCGCGCTACTGGACCACAGTTGGATCCCACGCTCGAACGCACGGGCCATCCTGGCTACCCTGCGGCGGCTGAAGAAGGTCGTCGAGGAGGGACGGGTCGAATGACACTTCTGTGGGTCGTCGGCCTGCTCCTCATCGGGCTGATCGCCGGTGGCATCGCCCGGATCTTCGTGCACACCGGGGCGCGGCTGGGCTGCCTGGGCACCGCCCTGCTGGGCGTGCTCGGGTCGTACGTGGGCGGATCGCTGGGCGCGGTGCTGTTCGACGAACGCCTCGACCTGCGCCGCAGCCATACCTTCCTGGGTGCCATCCTCGGCTCGATCATCGCCCTGGTCATCCTGCGCGCGGTCAACTCCGCCCGCCGGCGCTAGACCAGCCTACGAACAGTGGGTTGTGGAGCCCGGGCCACGCCCCGGCGAGGGCCTGGAAGCAATCGGGGCTATGACCCGCAGGCGGTGTCTGCGGCGTTGATGGCGCCGGACGGGGTGATCGGGCCGTTGGGGTGTGCCGGCGCGCTGCCGGCGCCGGTGCCGGCCGGCTTGTAGGCGTCACCCACCTTCACCTGCTGCACCCCGTCGTAGTTGCCGCCGACGATCAGCGCCACCGAGGACTGGTAGTTCGGGTCCTCCTTGAGCACCGAGCCGGGCACCGCGGCGGCCAGCGTGCGGGCCGCGTCGATGTGCCCCGACCCGTAGTGCACCTCGGAGGTGGCCAGGCCGCTGCCCTGGTTGCCGGTGTTGACGATGGTGAACCCGAGCACGGACAGGTTGTCGCGCACCGTGCCGGCAAGCCCGTTGGTGCCCACGCCGTTGTAGACGTAGACCCGCACGTCCTGCGGTGCCACCGTGATCTTCGGAGTGTTCGCCGGCTTGGTGGGCTTGGGCGCGGCGCTGGTCGGCGTCGGGGTGGGCTGGGAGGTCTGGTCGTTGATGATCGAGTCGAACAGCACCCGGTTCTTGTCGTCGTTCAGTAGCACCCGACCGCCCTTCGGGTTGCTCGGGTCGTTCGGGTCGTAGGCCGGGTTGGCGATGAACGGGGTGATGAAGCTGACGCTGGCCGGGTCCAGACCGTGCAGCGCGGTGGCCAGGTCCTTGAGGTCACCGATGTGGGTGTTCTGGTCCATGGTCAGTGACTTGGTGGCCGCGTCCAGGAAGCGCTGGAGTTTCACCGGGTTGAGCAGCACGTCACCGCTGGTCGCCTTGCGCATCATCGCGCCCAGGAACCGCTGTTGGCGCTGGATGCGGTCCAGGTCACCGCCGTTTCCCAAGTTGTACCGGGCCCGCACATAGGCCAGCGCCTGGGCGCCGTCGAGCAGGTTGTCCCCGGCGCGCAGTCGCAGCCCGCTCTTCGGGTCGATTGCCTTCACGGTCGAACACATGTTGATCCCGCCCAGGGCGTGCACCATGTTCTGGAAGCCGTTGAAGTCGACCTGCACGTAGTGGGTGACCGCGATCCCGGTCAGCTTCTGCACGGTGCGGATGGTGCAGTTCGGCCCGCCGAGCGCGAACGCGGAGTTGAACTGGCCCTTCTGTTCCACCGTGGACTCACCGTTGGACTGGACGCAGGAGGGGATGTCCACCCAGGAGTCCCGCGGGATGCTGATCAGGATCGCCCGGTCGTGGTTTGGCGACAGATGCGCCAGGATCGTGGTGTCCGACCTGGCACCCTCCACATCCTCGCCGAACTGCCCGTCGGTGTTCGCCCGGGAGTCCGAGCCGATCAGCAGGAAGTTCTCCGCGTTCTTCTGCTTGTCCGCCTGCCGGATGTTCTCGTCCTTGGTCTGTAGCACGTCGACCCGGTTGATGTTGCCGTCCAGGTGCTTGTACTCGTAGAACACGTACCCGCCGGCCAGCAACACCAGCACGCCGAGCACGGCCACGGCACGTTTGGCGTAGTAGGTCCACCGACGCTTGCCCCCGCCGTCCCCGCCACCGGCGCGCCGGTGGCGGCCCCCGGATCCGTCCGGATCGGCGGGCGACATGTCGTACCGGCCGTCCTCGTACGGATCCTCGTACGGATCCTCGCCGTACCGGTCCGCGTCGGGGACGCCGTCCCGGTACGGATGGGGCTCCTGGGCATAGCCGACCGGGACCGGCAGTCGGTCGTCGGCCCGGTACTGATCGGGGTACCGGTCGTCGCCCCGAGCCGGTGCCTGTGGACGGTCGTACGGATACTCCGGCCGGTCCGGGCGTCGACCGCCGTACAGGTCCTCACCGTGCAGGTTTTCGACATGGCGCGGCCTGCCGACCGGCCGCTGGTTCTCAACCCGTCGCGGCTCGATGTTCTGGCGTGGATCCGCGGCGTATCGGGCCGGTCGAGGAGCCGGAGCACCCGAATCGTCCGGGTACCGTCCGGCCCGGTGGGGACCCTGCCCGACTGACCGGTCGCGCTCGACCTCCCGGCTGGAGGGGCGGCCGACTGCCGGGTCCTGCTGGGACGGACGCGACGGGGAGTCGCGACGGTCTCCTCGGCCACGCCGGTCCTGCTGGCCGTACCGGTCATCCCGGCCGGGTGAGCCACCGTCGTACCGGTCCTGACGGCCCCGATGGCCTTGCTGGTCGACACGACCGGCACGGTCGTCGGTGCGGCCCTGCCGCGGGTACCGGCCGCCTCGCCGGTCCGCCCGATCGGCGCGATCAGCCCAGTCGGCCCGATCCACCGAGGCCCCCCAACTGGCGCCTGCCTGCGCGGCCTCCCGGCCCTGCCGGCCCCAGGTGTGGGCGTCGCTCTGGTGGGTAGAAGGGGGATTGGAATACTCCTCACGACCGCGGCCGTGACGCCCACGCAGAGGCATTTCGTCGTGCGGATCGGTCACGACGTTCCGACCCCCTGTCGGTCGCAGGCTGTGGGCTCGTCAAACGGGGCATACCAAGGCGGGACCGGCACGTCTGGTTGCCGCGCCGAGGCTCGATGGTACGGACCCGGCACAACCTGCGCGATACCCCTCAACGAAGGATGCCGGTGTGCCCCAGCGAGTAGCGCCCCGGTTGCGGCCAGACGCACAGGCCGTGCGGCCCGTCGCCGACCGGGATGCGGCTGATCAGATGTCCGTCGGAGGTCCGGATAGCGTAGACGACGTTGTCGTACCGGCCGGACAGCCACAGTACCGAGCCGTCTGCTGACACTCCGCCCATGTCCGGACTGCCACCGCCGGGCAGATGCCAGGTCGTGATCGGACGTTGGGTGGCCAGGTTCAACACCGTGATGCTGCCCTCACCCCGATTCGTGATGAACAGCCGCCTGGAGTCACGGTCCACATACAGTCCGTGAGTACCCTGTCCGGTGGGCAGGAACCGCAACACCCGCCTGGCCTCCCCGTCGATCAGGTAGACACCGTTGGCCTTCATGTCCGCCACGTAGAAGGTCCTGCCGTCCGGCGACAGCTTCACGTCCTGTGGCATGCCGTCGGGAACCTGCCCGAGCGGAATCGTGCGTAGATACTTCCGGGTCGCCACGTCGACCACGACCATCCGCCCGGCGAACTCGCAACTGGCCAGCAGCAGCCTGCCGTCGGCGGTGAAGTCCACGTGGTCCAGGCCCTCACACATGGGCAGTTCCAGCCGGTCCTCCAGCTTCCAGGTGTGTGGGTTGTAGAAGTCCAGCCGGGTGTAGGCCTCGGCGACCACGATGCCGTACCGACCGTCGGGGGTGAAGTACAGGTTGTAGGGGTCCTGCACCTTCAGCGGGGTGCCGGGTTTACCGGTACGCGGGTCGATCGGTGTCAACGACCCTCCGGGCACCCGGTCCGCGGCGACGTAGAGCGTCCGCAGGTCATAGGAGGGCACCACGTGCTGGGGTTCGTCCCCACCGGGGAACCGGTCGATCACCTTCATGGTCTTCTGGTCGATGACGTACACATCATCGCTCTTGGTGTTGGGCACGTAGACCAACGCGCGATGGTCGCGCACGACGGGGCTGAGCTTTCCGGCCGCGTCGGCGGCATAGATGTCGTGGGTGTTCAGTGGCGGCGGCATCCCGGCGAGCAGTGGCTTGCCGCCGGGCCACG
>DATCXL010000238.1:0-6507 GCA_036565825.1 Mycobacteriales bacterium | reverse complement strand
TGTGGGCAGCCGATGCACTTCGCGTCGGACTGCCAAAACCAGGACTGCACCGGCTACGGGTGCGACATCTGTGACGTCGGGTGCGACTGGGACTTCACCGACGGTGGCCGGTGTTGGGCGGCTGGTTCGGCCTGATGCCTGTCCCGGAACGGCTATCCACAGGAGACAACGTGACCGTCGAGAACACCGACACCCCGCCCACCGCCGAGCAGATCATCGCAAGGGCGTTCACCGCATGGTCGGACCGCCCGACCCCGGGCACGATGCGACGCGCAAACAACGCAGTGACCGACCTCATCCTCGCCGGCCTGCTCGCCAACCCGGACACCCCACCGCCCGGCACCGGCATGGACGACCCGGTCGAAATCGTCATGCCCCGAGCCTCCTGGCAGCGCATCGCCCAGGCCGCCCAGGAGTCCTCCGACCGACAGACCATGGTCGATGGGATCTGCCTCGCCGAAACACTCGACGACGACGCCCCTGAGACGCTCACCACTGGCGACGACTTCGAACAGGACACCGTGGCCACCACCTGCCAGCCGCACGGCGTCGACCAGCCCCCAGCACTACGAGCCGCACTCGCCGACCTGGCCCGGGCCGCCGCGCACACCATGGAACAGTCCCGGCGGATGGGGCAGATGTTCGCCCATGCCGCGGTCGAGTCATCGGACCCGGCCACCATGGCCGCGGGTCTCACACTGGCCGACCGGGTCAACGATCCCGGGCAGGACAGCGTGTCCGACCGGGACGAGTACGAGGACATGCCCTCAGGTGACCTCACCGAGATCATGCGGGCTCATGCGTTGGCTGGTCTGGCGTCGGCGTTGGAGGCGTGCGGTTCGGTGTTGGACGCCGCGTACCGGGTCGAGGCGATCGGCCGGGAACGTGGCGTGGATCTGTTCCCGGCCAGGGGGTACGTCACTGATTTCGTGGCGGATGCGATGAAGTGTCTGCGTGCGGCTCGTGCGCTGGCCAAGGAGGACAGCGATGCCTGATCCGAGACTGGCAGATGCGTTGGCCACGGTCTACCGGGCGGTCCAGTCCCGCGACGGTGCGGTGTTGAGCAACGTCGAGGCGTGTGCTCTGCGGGACATCCTCTGGGATTTGGACGCGGCGAACGAACTGCCCTGGCCGAAGGAGACCACTCAGTGACCGCCCGTACGCCGGCTGGTGAAGTCCACGCCGCCGTCCGCACCCTACGCGCCACCGACGGCCCTGACTGGTACCGGCAGTTGGCGGACTTGTTGGCCGCGTTCGAGGAACGCATGAAGTCCACGGGTGCGGTCGAGGCGTCGGACGGGAAGGTGTGGGACACGGTGGTGGGCCGGTCTCATGTTCAGTGGCGGTTGGCGTTGGCGACTGCCCGTGCGATCACCGGGGCAGACCGGTGACCGCCGACCCGGTCGCCGCTGCCGAGTTGTTCGGCCACAGCATGGTCGAGGCCGAGCCGATCGGCAGGTCGCCCCGGTGGGAGTGCCGGGTGTGTGGCCGGTCGTCGATCGCACTGGGCGGGACCGTGTACGGCCCGGCTGCCCGTGTCCACTGCACCCCAACCAGCAAGGAGACACCCGATGAGTGAGTCGGCCACTGTGGACCGTACCGAGGGCAGGTTGGTGCCCGTCCGTTTCTCCGTCACCCGCACGGTGCACTTGGGGTATTCGGCCCCACGGGTTCCGGATCTGGGGTTGCCCGCGATCTGGTCGGTGTGTGGTTGTCCGAGCGGGTGGATGGGGGACTCGACTGCGGAGGTGACCTGCCGGTCGTGTCTGCGGATCGCGGTCTGCCGGGTGTGTGGAGGCCGAGCCACCCACCGGGAACGGGTGTCCACGACGGGGTACGTGTGCGCGGAGCATCGGACGTGCACGGTGTGTGGTGTGGCTCAGCCGGGCGGGCTGGTGCCGCATGTTGACGGGTTCGGCCGGGACTGCCCCGGTGGACCTACCTCTGCCAAGGAGTCCGTGTGATCACCATCCTGCTGACCATCGCCTGCACCTGGGCCGCCCTCGTCGCCATCGCCGCCGTAGCCGACCAGGAGGTACGCGAGGCCGTCGCTGGCGCGCTCCTCTACCCGCTGATCTTCATCACCCTGGCCTTCCTGCGCCTGACCACCCGGCGGTTCCTGGTCACGGGGCCGCGTCGGATGCGGGGCGGGTTCGACTGGGCAAGGGCCCACGCGGACGGCCTGAGGGCGACGGTGATCGTCTCGGGTCGCCGCCACGCGCTGATCCACCTGACCGAGAAGCCCACCGCGACCAAGGAGACCGACCGTGCCTGACCTGCCCGTGCCCGAAGCGGCCGTCGACGCCGTGCTGGCCGCCTACCCGCCCGCCGAGTTCCCGGACATCGCCGCGAACGCCCACGGGGTCCTCGACGCCGCCGCACCGCACATCGGCGCCGCGCACCTCCGCCACGCCGCGAAGGTGATCCGCGACCGGTACCCCGCCGACATCTGGGCCGACCCCACCGGGCCGGACGACACCCCGTCGCGGACCGGCGCCCACATGTGCCGACGTGTGGCGGAGCAACTCGACCACATGGCCGACGAACTGGAGACCGACCGATGACCGCCCACCTCGCCGACAACCTCCACCACCTCGCCGCGGCATGGCCCGGGCTACTCGCCCTCGCCCGCCACCCCAGCGTCGGCAACGCCGCAGGACAGCGATGGGCATCCCCAGCCGGGGCGAACATCAGCGCAGTCGACCTACTCCACTACCCCGACCACGACGGGCACCCCGGCGCGGTCGACCTGATCACCACCGCAGAGGCCGCCGTCCGGGCCGCACTCGGCCACTCCACCCCGACCACCCACGGCCCCGCACGCGTACCAGACGCCCTGCACTACCTGACCGTCCACACCCCCGGCCTCGCCGTGTGGACACCGGCCGCTGCGGAGATCGTCTGGGTGCTGTGGGATGACACCCTGTCCCGTGTCGATGTGACCCGCGTGCGGCTGGACTACGACCTGGCACGCCGTCCCTGGCAGCGCCTCGGCGAGTGGGCAGCTTCCATCCTGGACTACCCCGACAGCACCCCGCAGGAACGAGACCAGGCCGCCGCAGACCAGGTCCTTGCCGGCCAGGCCCTCACCCAGTTGGGTGACTACATCGACTGGGAGGGTCGGCACTACGACCAGATCACCGCCCGGTACGACACCGCCCGACGCAGTGCCGATGGGTTCCTGGCCTGGCTCGCGGGCGAGTTGGACCATGTCCTGACCGCCGCTCGCGGTCTGCTCGGTGTCGCCGGGCACTCCACCCGCCCGGTCGTACCCTGCCCGTCCTGCGGTGGCCCTGTCGGGCTGTCCCGGGATGACCCGGGAACGACGGAGTGCGGTGGGTGCGGGCGGCGGTTGAGGGTGTCGTCCGGTGAGGCCGCGGACTGGTTTGCAGGTGCCCGGGCTGACGGGTGGTCGCCGTCGTGGTGGCAGGAGGCCAGCTAACCCTCGATCATGCGTCGAGGGTTGTGTTAGCGTGGTCCTCACTTCGGGAGAAGTGTGCCCGAAGGCGGCGCGCGGTGGAGCAGTTTGGTTAGCTCGCCGGTCCCATACGCCGGAGGTCCCGGGTTCAAATCCCGGCCGCGCCACTACGCCCGCGCCTACACTGCGACGAATGCGAATGAGCCTGTTATCCGCCGCAATCCTCACCCTGGTCCTCACCGCGTGCGGCGGGCAGTCGACCCCGACGGACTCACCCGAGCCCGCGGCCAGCACCACCACAGTCGCCGCCTCGCCCACCGTCACCCCGACGCCGGAGACACTGACCGTCGCCCAAGCCGCGAAGCGGTACCAGCAGATCGTCAAGCCGATCAACGACGTCGGTTCCGGTGCCTACGGGAATGCCGCCGACACCTACGACGCGAACCCCAACGGCGTCACCAGAGCCGCGCTCGCCAAGGCTGCCGGCCAGTACGCCGCTGCCCTGCGCGCCGCCTCGGACCAACTCCGGTCCACCGCCTGGCCGGTGAACGCCCAAGACGCCATCGACGCCCTGATCAAGGGCCTGGCCCAAGACGTCGGCGCTGCCAACCAACTCTCCCGTGCGACCACCGACGACCAGGTAGACCAGGCGGTCGCCCTGTTCGACAACGACGGCGTGGTCCAAGCCGTCGAACTGGTCCGCGAGGAACTGGGTCTGCCGCCAGCCTGACCCCGAGGGGGTGGACGCCGTGGCCCTGCGTCCCTGCCTGGGCAGTGCGATCAACCCCCTTGGGCACACGCTGGCCAACGGGTCACGCTGCCCGGCCTGCGCTGCGGCACAGCAACGAGTCAAGGACACCCGCCGCCCCCGGCGTCGCACCGCAGCGGAAACCAGGCGCCGCCGGGAGGCGGTGGCCGCACACGTCGACCTCCACGGTTGGGTGTGCCCAGGTTGGCGTCGCGAACCGCATCCGAGTCAGGACCTGACCGCTGATCACGTGGTCGCGGTGGGGGCGGGGGGTCGTGAGGAGGGGCCGTTGACCGTGTTGTGTCGGTCGTGCAACTCGGCACGCGGGTCACGGTGACACAGAGTCACGAAAACGTGTCTCTGTGTGTGCCCGTGTGTACCACGATGTCCGGTTTAGTATGTACCCCGGTGGGTAGCAATGTCCGTTTTCAGAGCCCTACTGCGCCCCCGGTCCATGGTCCCCAGAATCTGTACGGTTCCCGGGGTGGTCGAGGGGGTGGCGATCGGTGGCCTCCGTGACGTGCCGTGATTGCGGGGTGGAGTTCGAGCGGACTGGGTCTCGCGGGCCGGCTCCGGTCCGATGTGCCGAGTGCAAAGTCGAGCGTCGGCGTGCGTCGCAGCGGCTGAACGTTCCCGAGCGTACCTTCCGCGTCCTGTCCTTGGGTGCTGGTCAGCAGTCCTCGGCGTTGCTGTTGATGTCGGCGGCCGGGATGCTGCCGAAACTGGATGTGGCTGTGTTCGCCGACACCGGCTGGGAACGTCAGGTCGTCTACGACCATCTGGATCGGTTGACTGCCCGGGCGGCGCAGGCGGGTATCCCGGTGGAGCGGGTGAGCGTAGGGAACCTGCGTGACGACGTGCTCGCCGCCGATTTCGTGCCGATGCCGGTGTTCGCCCGGGGCGAGCGGGGCCAACGTGTGACGTTCCGGCAGGGTTGCACGGTGAACTGGAAGATCAAGCCGATCCGCCGCCGGGTGCGCGAGTTGGCCGGGCCGCTGGCCGGGTTGACCGTCGAGATGTGGCTGGGCATCTCGTTCGACGAGACGTTCCGTATGAAGCAGAGCCGCATCGACTACATCAGGCACGTCTACCCGTTGGTGGACATGCGGTGGGAACGCAGCGACTGCCAGCGATATCTGGCCGAGCACGGGTTCCCGGGCACGCCGCGGTCGTCGTGCATCGGGTGTCCGTACAAGTCGGGCCAGCAGTGGCGGGAGATGGCCCGGGACGCGCCGGGCGAGTTCGCCGACGCTGTCGAGTTCGACGCGGCGCTGCGGTCCCGCCCGGATCCGGCGTACCTACATCCGTCGTTGAAGCCGTTGCCGTTGGCGGTTGTTCAGCACGGCGACCAGGGCGACCTGTTCGGCGAGGAATGCGAAGGCTACTGCGGGGTTTGAGCGGGGGTGGTGGTGATGCCTGCCGCTCCGAAGTTCGACCCGGCCAGGAGGAACGCCCGGTCTGGTCCGGTGAAACTCCCGGCGGAGGGTCGGAGCGGTGATCCGCCGCCGTGGCCGCTGCCCGGCCGGAAACTGAAGGCGGAGCAAGGTCTGTGGGCGCAGTTGTGGGCGACTCCGCAGGCGGTGGCCTGGGAACGTCTGGGGTGGACCCGGACGGTGGCCCGGTACTGCCGGGTGCTGTTGGCCGCCGAGCGAATGGACAAGGACGCGTTGGCTGAGGCCCGCCAGTTGGAGGACCGGTTGGGTCTGACTCCGAAGTCCATGCGGCTGCTGTTGTGGGAGATCGCGTCGGATGAGGTTGCCGAGCGCCGTGCGGAGCCGACGTCGGTGCGTGGCCGGATCAAGGCGGTGTGAGCATGCGAACAGTGAAGATCACCAACGCGAACCGTGTCGATGGAGAGGTGTCCCTCGACGGCGAGTCGATCAGTGACGCGGTGCGGGGACTCACCTTGACCATGTGCGCGGGTGACATCCCGACCTTGACCCTCGACGTGGTCGCCGACGTGCTGTTCGACGGCCAGACCGACGTGGTGATCCCCGAGGAGACGCGCGCGCTACTGGTCCGGTTGGGTTGGACACCTCCGAAGGGGTGATCTGAGATGCCGTGGCGGGGCCCGGATGAGGATCACGCCTGGCCAACGCTCGGCTACGACGTCGGCGAGTGGATCGAGGCACACCTGGTCGTCCCGGACGGCTACCTACAGGGCGAGCCGTATCGGCTCACCGATGAGATGTGGACGTTTCTGGTCCACTTCTACCGGCTGTACCCGTACGCCGCCCCGTGGCCGGCACCGGACGGGTTGGCCTACCTGGGTGGGCAGTTGCGCCGCTCCCAGAAGTGGGGGAAGGACCCTTTCGGCGCGGCAATCAACCTCGCCGAGGCC
>DATCXL010000224.1:0-2466 GCA_036565825.1 Mycobacteriales bacterium | reverse complement strand
AAGGGCTGAGCCGGCTTCGCCGGTCGCCCTGCGGGCGAGCCCTTGCACCACCGGAGAACCCGGCGTAGGGGCAGGCCTGCCCGACCGAGGAGATGACCACTTGACCTGAACCTTGCGGTCAAGCCGCTAAGATCAACAACGACCGCACGCGTCCGGCGTCACCGTCGAGCCGTGTCAATGAATCTGTCATTGAAACGCTGACGGTTGAGGGCACGGACTGGAAATTTCACACGGCAAATACCACCAAAATAGGGCTCAGACATCGGGGCGCGAACCGGACGAGGCACTCATAATCCATCGGTCGCGGGTTCGAACCCCGCCTGCCCCACCCAGGGATACCCCCGCTGACCTGCGGAAACGCGACAGGTCAGCGGCTGTTCCGACCCCATGGGGGCACCATGGGGGCACCAGGTTTTCCGGGTGCCCTGCCAGGGGTGTCTCGGAGGTATCGTGGGCTTCCCGTGTCCCGCCCTGACCAGAAGGGCGGAGTACATGGCGTCGTCACGCGGGCGTCGTCCCGAGGGAGTGGAGTTCCGGGTCCGCGGGGATGGAACTACTGCCTACCGGATCCAGTGGCGTGAGGGTGGTCGCCGGGACGGTCAGAAGGGGTCGCGAACGTTTGACCGGCTCGATGAGGCGGTGGCGTTCCGAGGTGCGTTGGTGGCCAACGGTTTCCGGGATCCCTACGATGATCCGGAGTGGGCCACGCGATTGGGGTTGGCGGCCCAGCCGAGCGAAATCCGTACGTTCGAAGCGCTGGCGCAGGAGTACCTCGAAACCCTCGTGGATGCGCGTAGGCGCACGGTGGCTGAATACCAACGGGACCTTCACACGCACGTGTGTCCGGCGATCGTGCGGCTACCGGACGGACGGCGAGTCGGGCCCCTGGTCGACTGGCGGTGGACCGAATCGGCACTGATGTGATGCAGGCCTGGGTCAGTTACATGCGTAAGAAGACCTACGGAACCAAGGCTATTCGCCACTACTCGGCGAAGACCATCGCCAACATCCACAGCTCTGTGGTCTTCCCGGTGTTCGAGTTCGCGGTGGACCGCGGCTACGTTGCGGTAAATCCGTGTCGACGGGTGCGGTTACCTGAGCGGAAGGGCAGGCCCGTGAAGGCCCACCACGTTGTGGACATGGAGGAGATGCCGGACTGGATTGCCTGTGCCTATCAGGTCGGTGTGGATACCGGTGACGTGACTGCGATTATCCTGGGCACCGGGCTGCGGTGGGGTGAGCTGACCGCGTTGCGTCGATGTGATATCAACTCGAGATCTCGGACACTGACTATCGCTCAGGTGGTGCGCGAGGATGAGCACCGGCGACCGTATCTCGATACTGAGGAAGGAAAGTCGGCGAATGCTTTCCGTACGATTGTGCTGCCTCCAACTGCGGTACGAATCCTGTCGGCGAGGATGATCGGTAGGGCACCTGGGGACCTGCTGTTCCCCTCGCCGGCGAGCGGACAGAAGCAAGTGTTGTGGCGTAACGCGGACTTTCACAAGCGTCATTGGCGGAAGGTGAGGAAATTAGCAGCCGAGCGAGGTCTGGCCAAGGATCCCAGCCCCCACCGACTGCGGCATTCCCACGCCACAGCGTTGATCCCATTGGCTGGAATCGAGTCAGTGTCCAAGCGACTCGGGAATTCCAACGTGACGGTGACCAGCGCGGTCTACTCCCACCTCACTGCTGCCACTGACGCCAGCATGGCAGACGCGATCGACCCTGCCCTCCGCCGTCGTACCCTGGAGTCTGCCAGTGGCCAGGCCGATGTGGACAGATCAAGCACCGAGCACTGACCCCGTAGGGAGACCTGGTCGAGGCTGTCCTCGGTGCGCTGGCACCTCGGTATAGGTCGGTGCCGAGGTACCGCCTCGGGAGCCCGCGCGGAACCGAGTTGTGCACCATCGGCCACCACAGATATACCCCTCGCGCTACAGGCCGGGGCCGCACTCCCAACCCTGTCCTTCGGTCCCTTCGAATTCGAGGTGCGGTTCTGGGTCATCCTCGACCCAGTGTTATGGATTCTGGAATCCATACCGGCGCCGTACGTCTGGGACAGCTGAGTCTTCGCCCTGACCGCAGGCGGCGAGAACTCGACTCGTTCCATCAGGGTGACCCTGCGGGTGCTGGTCAGTACAGAGGGATGGCTGCCCGTACCCGCTGCGCTCACGCTGAATGCATCCGTCGGCCCAGACGGCGACCGGTGGGCGAGAGAGCACGGGGCCATCTGGATGAAAACCGGCAGTCAGAACACGATCGCGGACATCTGGTCGGCGGGTACGCGCTCGCGGTCGTTCCGGGTGCGCTCGTGCTCACCCGCTGCTCATGCGACGACCATCGAAGTACGTGCTGGCGGTGCTGCTGGGTTCTTCCCGCTGGGCCTGGTCGTTACAGCACGCCTCGCGAACCGCCGACACTCCGGCATCCAGCAACCGCTGAGGAAAGGAGACCCACCGTGGA
>DATCXL010000222.1:0-3447 GCA_036565825.1 Mycobacteriales bacterium | reverse complement strand
TCAAGGCGGCCCGTGCGGCGTGGGCCGATGATGGAAAGGCCGAGGCGGCGTGACGCTCACCCGGGCCCTGTTGGCCGCCCGTCGGGTCACCGAGGCCACACCTGAGCAGATCGTCGCCACCGGTGCCCTGGCCGGCTCTTATGGTCGTGACCCGGTCGATGGGGATGTGGGGTTCCGGCCGGCCGGTCAGCAGGGCCGGCAGGTTCCCTACTGGACGTTGGAGCGTGCACGGGCGTATTCGGTGGCCGCGTACCGAGCCAACCCGATGGCCAAGGCGATCATCGACACCTACACCAGTTTCTGCGTGGGCGATTCCGGGGTGTCCTTGCAGGTCACCAATCCGCAGGTCGCCCAGGTCGCGGACCAGTTCTGGTCGGACCCACGCAACCGGGTCGGCGCGCGACAGGAACTGCTGCTGCGTGACCACCTGCTGATGGGTGAGACGTTGCTGGAGATGATCGTCGGCCAGATGGGTGGCATGGTCCGGTTCTCAGTGGTCGACACCTCTCGGGTGGACGATGTCACCCTGGTGGCCGGGAATCCGCTGTGGCCGGATTCGGTGCTGGTCCGAGGTGTCGACGCGGCGGGTGGCCTGTTCCCGTTGAAGGTTGTCGACGTTGATGACGCGACCGGGTTGCGTGACGGCCGTGCGCAGTGGTGGATCAGTAACCAGGCCCTGCTGACCGATACGCGTGGCATGCCGTTCCTCACGCCGGTGTTGGACTGGCTGGATTCATACGACACGGTTCTGTCCAACCTTATTGACCGCACGGCGTTGGCCCGGTATCTGGTGTGGGACGTGACCGTGAACGGCCGGCAGAAGGACGTCGACGAGTTCGTCGACGCCCGGGGCGGGCGTGGCGTGCCACCCAGCGGAAGCGTCGAAGTACACAACGAGAACGTGAAGTGGGAGCCGAAGACGGCGCCGACCGGGGCGATGGAAGACAGCATCGCCGGGTCCAATGTGCTCACGCTGATAGCAGGCGGGTCGGGTCTGGCGAAGACCTGGTTGGCCGAGCCGGACGGCGCCAACCGTGCCACGTCGCTGACGATGGCCGAGCCGGTGCGCCGCCGCGTCGGCGGCATTCAGAAGATGTGGCTCGCTCACCAGACCGAGTTCGCCCGGTTCGCCGTCGACAGGGCCGTCGCGGCGCGGCGTCTGCCGGCGATGGTTGAGGCGGCCGATCCGAAGACGGGGGCGGCGTTCGCGATGGCGGCCAGTCAGGCCATCCAGGTGACCGGGCCGGAGATCGCCGCGGCAGACGCGCAGATCACCGCAGCCGTGTTGCTCAACCTGTCCACCGGCCTACAGAACATGGTCGGGATCGGGGCGCTGTCACAGGAGGGTGCCAGGGTCGCGGCGCGGAAAGCCTGGGAGGACTACGTCGGGGTTCCGTACACCCCGGACCTGGATTCCCCGGATGCGAACCCCGACGACGTCGCGACCGCGGTGGATGACGCGAAGGGCAGGCCGCCGTTGAAGGCGGTACAGGGAGGTGTGAGGTGAACAGGCAGGTGGCGGCCGGTCGGCTGGGTGTGCCCGAGCACCAGGTGGTCGGGGTGGTCGAGCACGTGGGCGGTCACGTCGCCGATCTGGCCGACGGCCGGCGGATGCTGATCGGGCCGACGGTGGCCCGCCGGTTCGTGCCGGAGGTGGACGGGCCGCTGTTGGTCGGCGAGGCCGGGCCGGAGCTGGTCATCCTCGACGCGGCGCACGCCGGGCAAATCAAGGCCGCGCCGTCCACACGGGAGATCCGGGAGTGGGCCCGGGCCAACGGCTACGAGGTGTCCGACCGGGGTCGCATCCCACCCGACATCGTGGCCGCCTACAACGCGCGGAAGAAGGTGCCCGATGCCTGAGACGACCGAGGCGATGATCGACGGGAAGCGGTCCTACGGCGACGTACGGGAACTGGTACGTGACGCGCTGGCCACCAGGGTGGCCCAGCAGACCGGGTCGGTGTACGTCTACGTGTACGTCGCGGACCTGACGGACACCGATGTGGTGTACACCGCCCAGGACAACGACGACCTGTACCAGTCCGCCTACTCGATCGACGACACCGGGGTGGTGACCCTCGGCGATCCGAAGCCGGTGGTGCGGACCTACACCGACGCGCCAGCAGGTCAGGCGCAGCCGGCCGAACCCGAGCCGGCTGTCGAGTCGACCGGCGCCCGTACGCAGATGCCCGGCCGGGTACTCGAAGCGAAGGGCACGACCGTCGATGGCGGCCGGATCTTCGGCGTGCGACTGATCGCCTACGGTGACTCCCGTAACAGCCGTCGCTACCCCGAATCGGTGATGCGCGCAGCCGCACCGCTGTACGAGGGTGCGAAGGCGTTCGATCACCACCGCTCAGATGAACACATGAACAGCGGCTCCACGGTCGGTCTGATCGGTCAGATCCGCAACGTCACCGCCGCGTCCGAGGGCCTCGACGGAGAGCTGCACCTGCTGCCGTCTGCCACCCATGTCGCCGAGGCCTTGGACGCGTCCCTGGCCGCCGAGGCAGACGGACTACCACCTCTGGTGGGTTTGTCCCATGACGTGATGGCCACGTTCCAGGCGATCACCGAAGGTGGGCAGCGCCTCATGGAGGCGACCGCAATCACCAAGGTGTTCTCCACCGATGTCGTGTCCGACCCCGCCGCCGGCGGTCGGGCGCTGCGTGTTGTCGCCGGCGGCATCGAGATCGAGCCCGACCAGATGAAGGAGAACGACGTGCCGACCACGGCAGACGTGCTCGCCGCGCTGAAGGGCGCGACCGCCGAGGATCTCGCGGCGGTCGGCCTGGCGCGGGCGAGTGCCACCACCGAAACCACCACCCCGGTTCCGCAGGGCCAGGACAAGGCCAGCTTCCTGGGCCGGCTGATGGTCCGCGAGGCCGTCACCGGCGCTGGTCTGCCCGACACCGCGGTGGAGAGCATCACCGCCGCGCTGCCCGATCGGATCACCGAGGCTGACGTGTCCGCGCAGGTGACCGCGATCAAGACCGCGCTGGGCCTGGTGGAGCGGTCCGGTCTGACGCCGACCGTGACCGCGCAGGTGACCCAGGAGTCGGTGGACAAGAAGGTCGCAGCGTTGGACGCGATGTTCGCCGGCGACTACTCCAAGGGCTACCGCAGCTTCAAGGAGGCGTTCGTCGACTTCACCGGCCGCCGGCCGAAGTCATTCGACGAGGACTTCAACCGGACCATCCTGCGGGAGTCGATCGCCGCCTACGACTCGGGCCTGCGTGCGGCAGAGTCGCTCACCACCGCCAGTTGGGACCAGGTCCTCGGTGACTCGGTGACCCGTCGCATGGTTGCCGAGTACGGCCGGCCGAACCTCCAGACGTGGCGCCAGATCGTGTCATCCACCCCGCCGATCAATGACTTCCGCACCCAGCGGATCGACCGGGTTGGCGGCTACGGCACCCTGCCGGCTGTCGCACAGGGTGCCCCGTA
>DATCXL010000198.1:0-8552 GCA_036565825.1 Mycobacteriales bacterium | reverse complement strand
GACACATGCAGCATCGTCACCGGCTCGGTGCGGGAGTGTTCGATCAGGACCAGTTGCTCGAATGACCACTCCCAGACCCCGGAACCCTGGAAGGTCACCCGTCGGTCGGTCACGGTGACCCAACCCGACTCGACCAGGCGGTACCGCCCCGGACCCCACAGGTGTTCGGTCGGGTTCACCTCGGGCGATGTCATGTCGGCCATCTCCGCCGCGGCCAGGGCGGAGTAACCGCCGAAGCCCGGCGTCGGGTCACCCGGTGGATGGTCGGATTCGACCATCCACATCTCCGGCACACGGCACAGCACCTGCTCGCCGGGCGCAGGCATGAATGGTGGCCCGGCAGAGGCCGGAACGGATTGGTCGTCGCCCGGCCAGCGCACCGTTGTCGGTGGCTCGCCATGTGCGATTCGGAACAGATCCTGGATCTCGGCGCCGATCCGCTGCCAACGGCTCATCTCGGCCACGTGGGTGGCCTGCCGTCGGGCGTTCTCCCGCGCCGCCCACCGCTGCTTACGACTCTCCGGCACGCGACCGTGCAGGCCCACCTCACACTCCCATGTACGTCTGGCAGCGGACTACTGGCATGAAGCACTACGAAGGCACCCAGAAGCAGCGATCGCCCACGTTCGACGCATACTAGATGGTTGATTCCAGGCCCTCGTCGGGGCACAGCCCCGGCTCCGGGGTCCCGCCGTAGGGGGCGTGGTGCTGTGTTGCCTTCTGTGGGGGGAGCTTCGCTCCACCCCACGTCCCCCTCGAACCCCCTGGCCGCGAAACGATCAACAGACAGCCTGGAATCAACCGTCTGGTGCCGCCCGAGAGTCGGAATCGCCCGGTCCCGGCCGCCCTCGCCGGCTGATCGGTGTACCAGCTTTCCATGAAAACCAGCACCGGAACCGGTTACTTCAGACGTGAGGCATGGTGGCAACCTGGCACCTGGCGGGATCACCGGGGCCATGGGTGCGGGACGAGTAGCGCGACCACCCCGGCCGTGGCGATGACCGCAGCGACGCACTGTGCCAGCCGCCACCGGACCGGCTGACCAGATCTACCGAGGTAGACCGTGGCCAGCGTGCCCACCACTGCCGCCACCAGGTTCGGTGCCTGTTCGGGCCGGGCGTCCACGGGCTTGTCCGGGCGCGCCGCCTGGTGCTCGGCCCGGTCCGACCGCAGTCGGCCCACCAACTCGCTCACCCCGCCGGTGTGGTGGGCCACCGCGAGCGCGAGCAGGAACCGCAGCCGGGACACCTGACCACGCGGGCAGGCCAGGCCGGACAGGTCGGTACGGTCCCGGACCTCGATCACGGTGAACGGGTCGGTCACCGAGTGTCTGATGTCGACGAGGGTGTCCATCGGCCACTCCCAGTCGCGCACCTCACCGTGGAACACGACCCGCTGGTCGGTCACGGTCACCGGGCCGGACTCCACCACCCGGTGCGACTCGATCCGCCGACGGCGGGTCGGGGTTGGCGGGAGCGCGGCCAGTTCGCAGGCGGCCAGTGCGGAGTACCGGGCGTACCCGGAAACCGACCTGCCCACAGCCCGGTTCAGCCGTACCAGGGTGGCCCGTGGCAGCCGGCCGAACTGGCGTTCGTCGGGTCGCAGGATCAACCGGACCTCGCCCCTGTCCCGCCCGGCCGGGTAGCCGGCGAACGTGCTCGCGGTCGTGACCAGCGTGGCCAACTCGTCGTCGATCCGTTGCCACCGGGCCAATTCGGTGGTGTGGCGGATCTGCCGACGGAGGGTTTCCCGCGCCGCCCAGCGGCTCTGCCGCCGGGGCAGCCGTGGGCTGCCCGTGCCCTTCATGGCGCCCCTTTCATCCCGATCGCGCCGCGTTCACTCTAGATAGTGAGTCCGAATGGTGTCGCCGTGGACGCGGTTTCATGTCGTGGTCTGGCTGCCGCGCCCGAGGGCGTTTCAGGGTGTGGGGTGGGACGGGGCTCCCCTCGCAGGGGGCAACACAGCACGCCGGGCCATGTACTGCGAGCCCCGGAGTCGGGGCTCCGCCCCGGCCGGGGCCTGGACCCACTCGTCTACAGTCGGATCGTGGACGCCGAAAGTTTGTTCGATGCGGCCGCCGAGGAGTCGCTGCGGGCCGGGGCGCCGCTCGCCGTGCGGATGCGTCCACGCACCCTCGACGAGATCGTCGGACAGCGGCACCTGCTCGGCCCGGGTACCCCGCTCCGCCGTCTGGTGGAGGGTGACGAGCCGATGTCGTTGGTCCTGTGGGGACCACCGGGCACCGGCAAGACCACGATCGCGCACGTGGTGTCGCGGACCACCCACAGGCGGTTCGTGCAACTGTCCGCGCTCAACGCCGGGGTGAAGGACGTGCGCGCGGTCATCGACCAGGCCCGCGCCGACCTCGGCTTCTCCGGGCGCCAGACCGTCCTGTTCATCGACGAGGTGCACAGGTTCTCCCGCACCCAGCAGGACTCCCTGCTCGGTGCGGTCGAGGACCGCACCGTCACGCTGGTCGCGGCCACCACGGAGAACCCGTTCTTCTCGGTGGTCAGTCCGTTGCTGTCCAGGTCGCTGCTGGTCACCCTCGAGCCGCTGACCGACGCCGACGTGGCGGCCGTACTCCGCAGAGCCTGCCAGGACGAACGTGGTCTGGCCGGTCTGCCCACAGTCGACGACGACGCGCTGGACCACCTGGTCCGGCTGGCGGCAGGGGACGCCCGACGGGCGCTGACCCTGCTGGAGGCCGGTGCCGGCGCGGCCCGGGCGCAGCAGAAGGACCGACTCGAGCTGGCGGTCCTGGAGACCGCGGTGGACCGGGCCGCGGTGCGTTACGACCGGGCCGGCGACCAGCATCACGACGTGACCAGCGCGTTCATCAAGTCCATCCGGGGCAGTGACGTGGACGCGGCACTGCACTACCTCGCCCGCATGGTCGAGGCCGGCGAGGACCCACGGTTCATCGCCCGTAGGTTGGTCATCCTCGCCAGCGAGGACATCGGTATGGCCGATCCGACCGCGTTGACCGTCGCCGCGGCGGCCATGCAGGCGGTGGCCCTGATCGGTATGCCCGAGGGGCGCATCGTGTTGGGTCAGGCCGTGGTCCACCTGGCGCTCGCACCCAAGTCCAACGCGGTGCTCACGGCGGTGGACGCCGCGCTGGCCGACGTGCGGGCCGGCCTGGCCGGTCCGGTACCCACACACCTGCGCAGCACCCGGCAACCCGGACCGACCTACGTCTACTCCCACGACGTGCCCGGCGCGGTGGCCCGGCAGCAGTACCCTCCCGACGGGGTGGTCGGGCGGGACTACTTCCAACCGCGCGGCTACGGCGCCGAACGTGGTCTGGCCGAGCGTCTGGCCCGGCTGCGCGCCATGATCAGGGGCGGTCCGCCGCCGGCCCGCACCGACAGTGGCGGTTCGCACCCACAGGGCGACCAGCATCCCGATCGTTGACGGATCCCTGACGGACCGGGGGCGCCGATGGCATGGTGCTTGGTTGGTTTGTCCGGTGCTGGTCTGATAGCGGTCTGGCGGCGGTCCTGTCGCCGCCCGGGGTGGGCGGCGTAGCGCCGAACGGTGTGACCGCGAGGCGGTAGGGTCGCGCACGATCAGGTTTCGGCCCGGACGAGGAGATGGCGAGTTGTCCGTTGGGGAGATTGCCGGGCTGGTCGCGGCTGGCGCCTTCGTGATCCTGGTTGCCTTTCTGGCTGTACCGATCGTCAAGCTCGGGCGCACACTGGACGAGGCCACGCTGGCGATCCGCAAGGCGCACGAGGGAGCCCAGCCCATCCTGACCAACGCGGTGACCACCGTGGAGCACGTCAATTCACAACTGGAGCGCGTCGAGGACATCACCGCGAACGCGCAGGCGGTGTCGAGTAACGTCGCGGGACTGGTCTCGCTGTTCTCGGCGACCCTGGGTGGCCCGTTGGTCCGCACCGCGGCGTTCTCCTACGGCGTCCGGCGCGCGTTCTCGGCGCGACGCGAGGCGGAGCAGGAGAAGGCGGCCAAGGCCGAGCGGAAGGCGGCTCGGCGCGCGTCACGTAGGTCGAGGAGGAGTGGTCGGTGATCCGGCGTCTGTTCTGGACAGCCCTGGGTGCCACCGTCGGGGTGCTCGTCGTACGCAAGCTGAGCCGGACCGCGCGAGCTTTCACGCCCGCGGGAGTCAGCTCACAGTTGAGCGACACCGTGGGCAACGTCGCCGAGGCCATCCGTGACTTCGCCGCCGACGTCCGGGATGCCATGGACCAGCGCGAGCGGGAACTGCGCGAGGGTATGGGCCTGGACGGGAAGGTCGGCGCCAAGCCAGAGGAATTCTAGAAAACCATGAGAACCGAAGATATTCGCCAGCGTTTCCTGCGTTACTTCGAGTTGCGCGGCCACACGGTGGTGCCCAGCGCCAGTCTGATCCTCGACGATCCCACCCTGCTGTTCGTCAATGCCGGCATGGTGCAGTTCAAACCGTACTTCCTCGGCCAGCGCGCGGCGCCGTGGCCACGCGCGACCAGCGTGCAGAAGGTGGTGCGGACCAACGACATCGAGGAGGTCGGCAAGACCGCCCGGCACGTGTCGTTCTTCCAGATGTGCGGGAACTTTTCCTTCGGGGACTACTTCAAGGAAGGTGCCATCCCGCTGGCCTGGGAGCTGCTCACCCGAAGCGAGGCTGACGGTGGCTACGGCTTTCCCGAGTCGAAACTGTGGGTGACCGTCTACGCCGACGACGACGAGTCAGCCGAGATCTGGCAGCGCGCCGTGGGAGTGCCCGCAGACCGGATACAGCGGCTGGGCAAGGCGACCAACTTCTGGTCCATGGGCGTGCCCGGACCGTGCGGCCCGTGTTCGGAGATCTTCTACGACCGGGGTTCGGAGTACGGCCGTGACGGTGGACCGGCCGTTGACGAGGATCGGTACATGGAGGTGTGGAACCTCGTCTTCATGCAGCACGAGCGCGGCGAGGGCATCGGCAAGGCTGACTACCCCATCCTCGGTGACCTGCCGGCGAAGAACATCGACACCGGCATGGGACTGGAACGGATGTCCACCGTGCTGCAGGGTGTGGACAACATCTACGAGATCGACGTGTCGTTCCCGCTGGTGGAGCGGGCCGCCGAACTTACCGGCCACCGCTACGGGCGCGACGACCGGTCCGACGTGCTGCTGCGGATCATCGCCGACCACCTGCGAACCGCGACGATGATCACCGCCGACGGGGTGACCCCGGCCAACGAGGGCCGGGGCTACGTGCTGCGCAGGCTGCTGCGCAGGGCGATCCGCAGCGTGCGACTGCTGGGTTGCGAGGACCCGGCACTGCCGGTGCTGTTGCCGGTGGTGCGCGACGTGCTCAGCCCCAGCTATCCCGAACTGGTGACCGACTGGGAGCGTATCTCGTCCTACTCGTACGCCGAGGAGGACGCGTTCCTGCACACCCTGCGGCAGGGCACCACGATCTTCGACAACGCGGTCTCCTCGGTGCGCGCCGGCGGCGGGAACCGGCTGTCTGGCGCCCAGGCGTTCGCCCTGCACGACACCTACGGGTTCCCGATCGACCTGACCCTGGAGATGGCCGCCGAGCAGGGACTGCGGGTTGACGAGGAGGGCTTCCGTCGGCTGATGGCCGAACAGCGCCAGCGTGCCAAGCAGGACGCCCGCGCCCACAAGACCGGCCATGCCGACATGTCGGCCTACCGGGAGGTGCTCGACCGGGCTGGGGCGTCGGAGTTCACCGGGTACCTGGAGACCGAACGCGAGGCGCGGGTCACCGGGCTGATCGGCCCGTCCGGGCCGCTTTCCGGTGCCGGCGAGGGCGACCAGGTCGAGATCGTCCTGGACGCCACCCCCTTCTATGCCGAGGGCGGCGGCCAGCAGCCCGACCTGGGTCTGATCGGGTTGTCCGACGGTGAGTTGGAGGTACTCGACGTGCAGTCCCCGATGCCCGGTGTGATCGTGCACCGGGTGCGGGTCATCGGAGGCGAGGTAACCCTCGGCGACACGGTGCACGCGCGGGTGGACGTGGAGCGTCGACGGTCCATCTCACGGTCACACACCGCCACCCACCTCATCCACCGGGCGATGCGCGGTGCGCTTGGAGAATCCGCCACCCAGGCCGGTTCGCTCAACGCGCCGGGGCGGCTGCGGTTCGACTTCAAGACTCCCGGGGCGGTGCCGGCCTCGGTGCTGTCCGACGTGGAGAACGAGGTGAACGCGGTCCTTGGTTACGACTTGGAGGTGCGCGCGTTTGTCACCTCCCAGGTCGAGGCCCGGCGGATAGGTGCGATGGCCCTGTTCGGGGAGAAGTACGGCGAACGTGTGCGGGTGGTCGAGGTCGGTGAGTACGCCCGCGAACTGTGCGGCGGCACCCACGCGGCCCGATCCGGGCAGGTTGGCCTGGTCAAGTTGCTCAGTGAGGCGTCCATCGGCTCGGGTGTGCGCCGGGTGGAGGCGCTGGTCGGCATGGACGCCTTCCGCTTCCTGGCCCGCGAACACGTGCTGGCCGCCCAGTTGGCCGAGACGTTCAAGGCACCCTTCGAGGAGGTCCCCGAACGGGTGCACACCGTGCTCGAACGGCTGAAGGTGGCCGAGCGGGAGTTGGAGAAGCTGCGAGCCGAGGCGGTGTTGGCCGGAGCCGGCGCGCTCGCCGCCGGTGCCAGCAATGTCGAGGGTGTCGCGGTCGTCGCGGTCGAGGCGCCGGCCGGGCTGAAGGGCAACGACCTGCGCGGCCTGGCACTCGACGTTCGGGGCAGGTTGGACCCGTCTCGCCCGGGCGTCGTGGTGTTGCTGTCCCGGTCTGACCGTTCGGTGGCCTTCGTGGCGACTGTCAACGAGCGGGCCCGGACAGCCGGGGTGGGTGCGGCGGACCTGGTCGGTGCCTTCGCCCCGGCGGTGGGTGGCCGCGGTGGCGGCAAGGGCGACGTAGCCCAGGGCGGCGGAGGTAGCCCGGAGGGCATCGCCGAGGCGCTGCGACTGGCCCAGGCTCACGTGAGTCGGCACGCCGGGACGGCATGACCGGACGGATCCGAGGGATTCGGCTCGGTGTCGACGTCGGCGCCGTGCGCGTCGGGGTGGCGGCAAGTGACCCGGATGGCGTACTTGCCCATCCGGTGACTACGCTGCGGCGCGACCCGAATGGCGGTCGCGACCTCGACGAGTTGGCCGCGATCGTCCGTGAGATGGAGGTCGTGCTCGTGGTCGTCGGCCTGCCCCGTTCCCTGTCCGGGCGCAGCGGTCGAGCCGCCGAGATCGCGACGGCGTACGCCGACGCGCTCGCCGGTCGGATCGATCCGGTACCGGTGCGGATGGTCGACGAGCGCTTCACCACGGTGCTGGCGTCCAGGACACTGTCCAAGCAGGGTGTCCGTGGCCGGCGGCAGCGTGCGGTAGTGGACCAGGCCGCCGCCGCCCTGATATTGCAGGGCTGGCTCGACTCGGAACGGATGACGCAGTGAGCGACCTGTGGATCCTGGGCATCGGAGACGACGAGGAAGAGGAGCCACAACGGGACGGCCACCGACACCGCAGGCGGCAGCAGCGGCGCAGGAGGCGGCGTGGCCCGCTTGGCGGGATGCTGGCGATCGTGGTGATCCTCGGACTGGTGGCCGGCATCTTCTACGGTGGTCGGGCCGTACTGGACACGATCGGTGCCACCCCCGACTACCCCGGCCAGGGACAGGGCTCGGTCACCATCGAGGTGAAGGACGGGGACACCGCCAGCGACATCGCCCTCACCCTGGTGAAGGCCGACGTGGTCAAGAGCGAGAAGTCGTTCAACGACGCGGCCCGCAACGACAGCCGGGCGCTGTCGATCCAGCCAGGTTTCTACACGCTGCGTAAGCAGATGAGCGGAGTCAACGCGCTCACTCTGCTGCTTGACCCGGCCTCCCGCGCCGGCCGGGTGACCATCCCCGAGGGGCAGACCGTCACCGAGACCCTCACCCTGCTCGCCGAGAAGTCCGGTGTGCCGCTGAAGGACCTGCAGGCCGCGGCCAAGGGCGGCGGAGCGCTCGGCGTGCCCGACTACGCCAGGGGGCGCGTCGAGGGCTTCCTCTATCCGACCACCTACGACTTCCCCGAAGGCAGTAAGCCCGCGGACATCCTCAAGAAGATGATTGCCGCCTTCAGCGAGAACGTCGACCAGGCCACCCTCACCCAGGGTGCCAAGGCGCTGCGGCACACCCCGTACGAAGTCCTGATCGTTGCCTCGCTGGTGGAGAAGGAGGGCATCACCGACGACTTCGGCAAGGTCGCGCGGGTGCTCTACAACCGGCTCGATCACAACATGCCGTTGCAGTTGGACTCCACCGTCAACTACGCGCTGCACCGCAACAACATCAAGGTGACCCGGGCGCTGATCGACTCGACCAACTCGCTGTACAACACCTACCTGAACCGTGGACTGCCGCCCACCCCGATCTCCAACCCGGGCCAGGCGGCCATCGAGGCGGCGCTGAACCCGACCCCGGGGCGGTGGCTGTACTTCGTCAAGGCGAACAAGGACGGTCACTCTGCGTTCGCGGTCACCCTGGAAGAACACAACGACAACGTCGCCAAGGCCAGGGCCGAGGGTGTCTTCTGACCAGCCCGCCGGCGAGCGG
>DATCXL010000154.1:0-3893 GCA_036565825.1 Mycobacteriales bacterium | reverse complement strand
GTCGCGGGCGAACCCGAGTCGAACCGGACTGGTCTGGAACAGTCGGGACACCAGATCCTGGTAGTCGGCGCCGAGCTTCTCCCCGCCCTCCCAGCCCTTCCACGACCGTTCGGACAGGCCACGGGCACCCAGGCCGTTCTCCCGGCACATGCGGTGGAACGCGGCCACCACCTGCTCCACCGAGTAGTTCCAGGCCACCCGGTAGGACCGCAGGATCGAGTAACCGCAGTGCTCGGAGATCGCCACCGCGATCCGGTGCAACAGGTCCGGGTCGGGCTCAACCGGGTCGCCCGCCTCAACCAACAGCTTCACCCGTAGCTCACGGGCACACCGCAACGTGTGCGGGCGGCGCTCGGCAGGATCAGGAACGTGCAGATTCCTCATGAACAGGTCCTGAAGTGTCAGGGAGGGGAATCGACAAACGGACACCCCACACGCCACCACAGACCAGCCGCACGCACCAGTGCCAGTTTCCGCGACCCCAGGGTGCGGCCCGGCCCACCCCGCCAGCGCCCCAACCCCACCCGGGGCCGGGGTCAGGCTGGCGACCGAGCGGCATGGTCGGCCATCAACCGCTTGACCAGCCGCTCCTGTTCCTCGGCGACGATCCGGCGGGCCAGTTCGACCTCGGAGATGTCCAGCGCGTCGGGGGCCGCCTCGGCGATGTCGCTGGGTCGGGCGTACTCGTCGAACAACCGGGTCTTGCGCCCGAGCATCTCCAACATCCGCTGGTCGACGCTGTCGGCGACCAGCAACCGGTGCACCTGGACCGACCGGACCTGGCCCATCCGGTGTAACCGGGCGATCGCCTGTTCCTCGATGGTGGGCTTGATCTGCGGTTCGCACAGAATCACCACCGAGGCGGCCTGCATGTTCATGCCCACCCCGCCAGCCTCGATCTGGCTGAGCAGCACGGCGTGCCCGTCCACTCGGGACAGTTGGTCGACCAGTGCGAGCCGCTGGACCGGTGGGGTGCTGCCGGTCAGCGGCCCCAGGGCCTTGCCCCCGATCGCCCTGCGGACGGTTTCCAGCACGTCCCGGAAGTAGGAGAAGATCACCACCTTGCGGCCGTTCTCGGCGGCCTCGCCGACGATCTCCAGCAGTCGCCTGACCTTGGCGGACTTCTTCGGCGTCGAGGTCTGGTACGCCGCTCGACGCATCGCCATGAAGTTGCCCGCCCTGACCGCCTCGAAGTAGGCGTCGGCGTCCTCGCTGGCGAACTCCACCCACTCGTCAGTCCGCACCAGGTCGGGCAACTCACCGAGCACATCGTCGATGTTGCGGCGCAGGTAGACCGGCGCGACCGTCCGGCGGAAGGCGGTCGGCCCCAGGACCGCCTCCCGGCCGTTGACCTTCTCGGCGAGGTTCGGGCGAAGGTAACCGACGAGGTTGCCGAACTCCTCGACACGGTTCTCCAGCGGCGTTCCGGTGAGGAACAGCACCCGCTCGGACACCTCGGTCCAATCCGCAGTCGCCTGTGACCGCTGCGTGGCCGGGTTCTTCACCATGTGCGCCTCGTCCACGACCAGCAGCGCCACCTTCAGTTCGCCCGGTTCCAGTGAGCGTAGGGTGCCGAAGGTGGTGACGGCCACCCCTCCGGCGTGTCGCCACCGCCTGAGGTTGGCCGTCCGGTCGGGGCCGTGCAGCGAGTAGGTCCTCAACCTGCTGCGGGAGTTGATCTCGCGCAGCCAGTTGAGCAGCACGCTGGTCGGGCACACCACCAGGAAGTGTGTGCGGTCCAGGGCCCGAAGGTGGGCCATCACGGCGATGGCCTGGATCGTCTTACCCAGGCCCATCTCGTCGCCGATGATGACCCGCCGCTGCACCAGCGCGAACTTCGCCCCGAACTCCTGGTATCCGCGCAGGGACACCCGACGGAACGCGTCGTCGAGCCGCTGTTCGCGGATCCGGGCGATGATCTCGGCCGGTAGGAACCCTTCAGCCCCCTCCACGTCCAGGTGCAGGTCGACGATCTCGCCGAGCAGCCCGTAGTACTCCGGCGAGTTGCGCTCGAAGTCCTTCCAGACCTCGGTGGCCTCGGCCGGTGGACGCCGGGCGGCCTCGACGGCGCGCCCCAGCCCTGACGCCACTCCCTGTCCGCCGGCCTCGGCGGTGATCTCGGCGATCCGGTCGAGTGCGTAGAGCATCCTGGTTCGGCGCTCGTCGCCGGTGAACAACATCCGAAACCAGCCCCGGGCCGGTCCGGCGGTGGCGACCAGGTTCGACAGTTCCTGGGCCAGCCGCCCGGCGTCCTCCCGCACCGGGGCCAGTTCCGGCACTGCCTGGCGGAGCCGGTGCAGGCTCACCAGCAACGCGGTGCTGGTCTTGTTCTGTGGGTCCAGGTCGATCCGGATCCGCAGGTCGTGTTCGACGGCCTGGGCGATCTGCCGGGCCGCGGCCACCGCCTGGGTGGCCGTTTCCCGGCTGACGCCGGGAATCGTGGCCAGGTCGGCTGGTCTGGCGTTGAAGACCGCCCGCACGGTGGCGAACCCGGATTTCTCCAGAGTGCCCAGTCGCAGCCGACCGCCGGTGACGTCACGCAGCCGGGCGACCGGGATGGTGTCCAGCTCCCGCTGCACCATCCCGGCCCGCAGTACGGTGAACGCGCGGGTCACATCCTCGCGAAGCCGCTGCTCCCCGGCGACCACATCCTGGGCGCGTGCGCGCAGTAACCCGCCGCGCTCCAACAGTTCCTGGTGACGCTGCCTGGCTCCCACCACCTGCAACCTTTCACGATGTCCCGACGGTGCTGTGGGCCGCCGCTCAGTCGTCCTCGAAGCCGGACTGGGTGAAGTGCAGGGTGCGGGCGTTCTCCAGGACCGTGCGGACCTTGTCGTCGGGGAAGCCCTCCGGTCGGCGGGCGTGCACCTCGACGGTGACCTCCAGGTCGGCGCCGTCGACGGCGGCGAGCTGGGACAGGATCTCTTGGCCGAGGTTGGCCAGGTCCCGCCCGTACCGCTCGGTGCTGACCCGATAGACGCCGAAGTACCGGGTGTTGCGCGGCGGGGCCGGTTCTGGGTCGGGTCGCAGACCTGGCCCCGGGCCAGATCCATGGCCTGACCTCGCTCCGGGCTCAGGCCCAGTGCCACCGCCCGTGCCTGTGTCGGGGCCAGCACCAGCGCCGGGACTCGGTTCGGGGTCGGGGTCGGGTACCGGGTCGGGGCGGCGGTCCTCCTCGTCCTGGGCGATGGCCAGGTCCGGCCGCACCAGCAGCGTGGCGTCGGTGACCTGGCCGAAGTGCGCGTCTCCGCCGGGCAACACCAGCCCGGTGTACCGGCCGGTCGCCTCGTCGAACCCGGCGGCCAGGGCGAATCCGTCGATCTGGAAGGTGATCAGGCCCAACGCCGAGGCCACCCCCTCGTCGAGTACCTTCCGGTCCCGCAACCGGGTCATGTACGGGTAGTGGCAGTAGTACGCCCACAGTTCGCCTACCGCGACGTGCCCGCGCTCCCACACCGAGTCGAGCTTCTGTTCCAGGTCCAGTCGGATCGCCCGGGCGGCCACCGAACCGGCCAGCAGCCCGGCCCGGGTCAGTTTGTCGGTGACCCGTTCGGCCAGGTGACCAGACCCACCGTCGGCCTTCTCCACCGAGATCCGCGCCGGCCGGCCGGCATCGGGCTGTTCGGGCACCAGCGCCCAGTGGTAGGTCTGCGCGATCCGCGCGGTAACCGCCTCGTCGGTGCGGCCCAGGTTCTCCCGGACCTGGCTGACCTGCTGCGGAGACAGGTTCAGTTCCTCGATCCGGTTGTTGATCCACTCCCAGGCCAGGAAGTGCCGGGTGGCCTCGGCCAGTTCGTCCAGCCGTTTGCCGTCCGGGGCAAGGAACACCACCATGTTCCGGTTCAGCCGCTGACTACTGCCCCGGTGCTCGCGGGCATCCTCGGCGAACCGCA
>DATCXL010000126.1:0-2091 GCA_036565825.1 Mycobacteriales bacterium | reverse complement strand
CCGACGCAGACCAGCACGTCGGCCGTCTCGTGCGATGCGTCGGCGCTGCCCTCGACGAAGGTGACCCGGCCGTCCAGCCCGCAGGCCACGGCGTTGGCGCGCCCACGCGTGAGGGAGCGCGCATCGGTGTCCACCCCGATCCCGGTGGCCTGTGGGGCGGCGGCCAGCACCCGCAGTAGCAGTTCGCCCCACCCGCAACCCAGATCCAGGACCCGCCGGGGTCCGGTCCCGGCGAGCGCGGCGGCGAGCCGGCCCGCCCGCTCGTTCGACAGGGGCGAGTTGAAGGCGAGCCACTGGTAGTGACCGGGACCGGCAACGGCGTTGGTATCGCCCATGAGCAGCGATCGTATTTCCGACCCAGCGCGGTCGCGATCGATTATCCCGATCGCATCAAGATCATTGACTTGGGTGCGCATTGTGTCGTTTGAGGCAGACAGCCTACTGTGGAGGCATGACCTCGACGACGTCGGGTGGATCTTGCAGGTTGGGGAAGTTGTGATGGCCGACGGTGGGGAAGAGCCGGAGTTCCCTCCTACCGTGTTCGTGCCGTCGAGGCGAGTGTCGGCCGGTGACGGGAACGTGTCGCTGGAGTTCCGACAGTTGGCCGACGGCCGCACCGCGATGCTCGCGTTCTCCTCGCTGGAACGGCTGATCGCCGGCTGCGGCCGTTCCCAGCCCTGGGTGTCGATCCGCGCCGACAGGCTGCCCGAACTACGCGAGCACTTCGACCTGGTGCTGGTCGACACCGAACTCCCCGAGGGCCTGTGGACCGAGCCAGACGAGCCGGTCGGGTCAGTCGAGACGAACAAGACGGACGAGCGGTAGCAAGGGGGCGGCGATGTCGGACGGGTACGAGGTATCCGCAGAGGACCTGGCAACCATCGCGGCCCGGCTCGCCGACGCCGGGAGTTCCCTGGACGCCCACGCGTCCGAGGCACCAGACGCGCCGGTGGCCGGCGGGTCGTCAGGGTTGGTGGCCCAGACACTGGCGACCATCTTCCGGTCCGCCGGTTCGCTGTCGACCGGGTTGGCCAGTGCCGCCGAGGCGGTCCGACAGAACGAGACCGGTTACCAGCGGGCCGGGGAACAGGTCGCTGGTACGGCCGCGGGCCTGGGAGAGATGTGATGTTGGATCTGCGGGTGGATTCGGATCCGGCGTCGTGTCGGCTGGTCGGGGAATGGTTACGGGGTCTGGCCGGTGGGATGCGTGAGTCGGTGGACGGTATCGACCACGCCCGCAGCCTCTCCGAAACGTCGTGGACCGGTCAGACCGCGGAGGTCTTTCGGGATCGGATGTCGGCCGCATCCAGAGAGGCGGATCGGTCGGCGGGGGCGACGGACCGGTTCGGGTCTGCGTTGCAGGTGTTCGCCGACGACATCGACACGGTCCGTTCCCGGATGGACATGGCCCGTCAGGTCGCTGGCACGGGCGGTCTACCCGTCACCGACGACGAGATCGGTGAACCATCGGGGATGGGTCGGGCCGACGCGAGGCAGGTCGCGGCCTACCAGGAGGCCACAGTGATCGTGGCCGAGGCCCGGGGCGTCGAGACGACCGCACACACGACCCTGGCGTCGTCGGTGCAGGCGAACTCCGCGGACTGGTCAATGAAGGTTCTCGACGGGCTCACCGGTACCGTCGGTGCCCTGTACGGGCAGCATCTGGCCTGGGTGGCCAAGGCGGCCCGGTACGAACGGATCGCCGACCAGTGGGACCGGCTCTTGGCGAACACCACCCTGTCGACCAACGGCCGACTCACCGCCCTGGGGAAGAGTGCCCGCGCCGAACTCGATGCGCAGAAGGCGCTCAGTACAGCGAGCAGCAACCACACACCTATCAAATTCCTTCCAGAATGGAGTAAGAACGGACTTGCCGCGAACGTCGGAGACAGCGTCAGGAACATCCGATACCTCAATAAACTGTCCACCGCGTTAGAAAAAGTGCCGTACGCCGGGTTGCTCTTTACTGCATTCGGAGTCGGGACGGCTGGGCTGGAGGGTAAGTCGATGACCACAGCGGCGGTCAGCGGCGGCGCGTCGTTCGCGGCTGGGACCCTGGCCACCGAAGGAGCCCTGGCAGGACTCGAAATG
>DATCXL010000110.1:0-7334 GCA_036565825.1 Mycobacteriales bacterium | reverse complement strand
GTCCGTCCCGGGGTCCGCGGCCTCCGGGACGGAGACGGTCAGGTCAGCCGGGCGGCGGCGTAGGCCGCCATGGCATCGCGCAGGAACTCCGCCAGACGCGGATTCATCGCGTCGTATCGGGCCCGAAAGTCCGGATGATCCACGTAGAGCTGGCCCAGGCCGGCGTAACTGGCCCGATCCGGCGTCCAGAACCGGGTGATGCCGGCGTGGTGCTCGTCCAACGCGTCGAACACCTCTGCGTCATCGGGGGCCGCGCCGCTTCGCAGCAGGTCCAACAGTCGGGCCTCGATCCGTGCGGTTTCCTCGGCGACCCGCAGGTAGTCCTGTCTGGTCCAGCCCCGGGTTCGACGTCGGCTCTCGGTGAAGCCGGCTCGCACCTCCTCGCCGTAACGGGCGACCAGATCGGCCTCCCATTGCTTGCTTTTCTCCTCCAAACCGTCGAAAAGGTCCTCAGCCGGCATGGTGTCGCCTCCCTCCAGTTCGTCGATGGTCCGGGAGACGGTCGCGGCCAGTCGGTCCAGCCGGTCCCGTTCGGCCAGTAGCCAACGCCGGTGCCGACGCAACGCCTGGACCCGGTCCAGTTCGCCGTCCAGAACGTCGGCGATGGCGTCCAGTCCCAGTCCGAGTTCGCGCAGCAGCAGGATCTGCTGGAGCCGCAGCAACTGCTCCCGTCGGTAGTACCGGTGCCCGTTGGCGCCCACCCACGCTGGCCGGAGCAGCCCGATCTGGTGGTAGTGCCGCAACGTCCGGGAGGTGACGGCCGACAGCCGGGTCACCTCCTGGATGGACCAGCCCACCTCCTCGTCCACGGCGTCCCCTTCCCATCGTGAGCCGGACGGCCCGGCCCGCCCACCACGGTAGAAGTTGACGCCACGTCAAGATCAAGCCCGAACTGTTCAGCCCCTGCCCAGCACGTGTGCCTGTCGGCGGGCGTACAGGTCACGCAGCAGGGCCACCTCGGCGCCGTGGTGGGACAGTTCCTCCTGGGCGTGCAGCACCAGCCTGGCCCACGGTTCGGTCGCGTAGGGGCCCCACTGTTCGCCCATCGGCCGCCACAGGCCCTCCTCACCCAGCGCGCCGAGGCCGGTCCGGAAGGCATCCCAGGCCCGGTCCACCGCGCCGAGCGCGTCGGCGACGTCTTGGTACCAGTCGCGGCCACGGACGGCCAACGGCCAGGAAATCGCGTCCTGCCGTGCCGTCCGTTGGCCGGCTTCGCTGCCTGGAACCGTGTACCCCTACCGTGACCCTGTGCTGACCGTGCTGGCGGGCATGTTCGCCGGGGTCCTGCTGCTGTGGCTGGCCCTGGTCGTCGCCCTCGCGTTCGCCCGGCCGCGTGGTCACGCATTGACCGAGGCGCTTCGACTGCTGCCAGACGTGGTGCGACTGGTGCCACGGCTGGCCCAGGACCGGTCGCTGCCTCGCGGGGTACGGGTCCGGCTGTGGCTGCTGCTGGGATACCTCGCTCTGCCCGTCGACCTGGTACCAGACTTCGTCCCGGTGCTTGGTTTCGCCGACGACGCGATCGTCGTCGTGATCACCCTGCGGTCGGTGGTCAGGCGTACCGGTGGCGCAGCCCTGACCCGACACTGGCCCGGCACCCCCGCCGGCCTGGTGGCGCTACGACGCCTCGCCCGCGTTCCCGACACCGACGGAGCGGCCGACAGCGATACCGATCCACCGCCGCCCCACCGTTAGCAGCCATCGCCTTCCACATCTCGTTGACCATTCGTCACTTTCGAATTGATCATGAAAAATCGGCGGCCGTAGCGGTTGAAGGGTATTGGATAAATGCGAATGTTCATTGCGTCCTGTCGACTCGTCAGGAAGTGCGAGGCGATCGACGATCATTCCGGTACCCTTCGGCCGCCACTGTCTGGGTTGTTTCCGGCCGCAAGGGGACTCGTCGGAAACATCCGGACCGTCATATCCGAACAGGGAAGTGCCGGGGAAAGGTCTACCGTCCACAATGCCGTTAGCCGACGAGTTCTTTCTCCTGGCGCACAACAGCACCGGAAAGCCTCGACTCTCCCTCAGTAGCCTGAGCCTGGGGCTGGCTGCGGCGCTGCTCGCCGAACTGATCCTGGAAAGAAGGATCGCGCTGGCCGGCAGCGAACTTCGGGTGGTGGACGACATCCCGCCCGCGGACGCACTCGCCCACACCGTGCTCAACCAGATCATGACCGAACCGAGCAGTCATCCGGTGCGGTCCTGGTTGGACTACCTCGGCAAGGACGCCCGTGAGCGGGTTGGACAGCGGCTGGAACGGGCCGGTCTGGTGCGCCGGGAGGCCAGCCGCCGACCCTGGGGGAAGTCGGTCCGGTACGAGCCCACCGACGTGAACCGGACGGCTGCCAACTGGGCCCGACTGTCCACGATGCTGCGACGGGCCGAGCCCATGCATCCGCTCGACATCCTGCTTTCTGGACTTGCCCTGGTGTCCGGACTGGACGGTTACCTGCTGGAGGACGGTCGGGGGCCCGCGCACCGTTACATGCTCCAGATCGTCAGCACCCTGCCGCCGCAGCTACGCGAGTTGCTGAACCAGACCGAGGCGGCGGTCGGAGACGCCGTGTTGAGCTACCGCACCTGACCCCCCGAAGCCCAAACCCCGCTGTGACCCCTCACCAGTTGTGGAGTAGATCGATGTCCCTGTCCGAACGGTCCACCAGACCCAGTGCCATGCAGACCACGCTGGCCAGTAACCGGCTCGGGGTGCCGGCCGTGGTCATCTTCACCATGTCGGCAGCGACCCCGCTGACCGTGGTGGCCGGCGTCGTCACCACCGGATTCGCGGTCACCGGCATTCTGGGCATCCCACTGGCCTTCGTCCTGATCGGCGTCGTGCTGGCGCTGTTCAGCGTCGGCTACGTGGCCATGGCGCGGCACATCGCCAACGCCGGCGCGTTCTACGCGTACGTCGCCAACGGCCTGGGTAAACCGGCCGGGGTGGGCGCCGCCTGGGTCGCGCTGCTGGCCTACAACGCCCTCCAGGTCGGGCTGTACGGCGCGATCGGAGCGGCCGCCGGACCGCTGCTCGACCAGTGGTTCGGCATCGACGTGGCCTGGTGGGTGGTGGCCCTGTGCGCCTGGGCGCTGGTGGCCGCGTTGGGTGTGTTGCGGGTGGACGTCAACGGCCGGGTGCTGGCTCTGCTGCTGGTCACCGAGATCGCGGTCATCATGGTGTTCAACGTCGCCGAACTGCTCCACCCGGCCGGCGGGCACCTCACCTTCGACTCACTGTCACCGGGCAACCTGTTCACCCCGGGAGTCGGGGCACTGCTGGCCCTGGCGGTGCTCGGCTTCGTCGGCTTCGAGGGCGCGGCGGTGTTCAGCGAGGAGAGTAGGGACCCGCGCCGGACCGTGCCGATCGCCACCTACACCTCGGTGGCGCTCATCGCCGTGCTCTACGCACTGTCGTCCTGGGCGATGACCGTGGCCACCGGACCGGACCAGGTGGTCGCCCAGTCCCAGCAGCAGCAGACCGAACTGATCTTCAACCTGGCTGGAGCGCACCTGGGTGGCACGGTCGTCGACGTCGGCCACGCGTTGTTCCTGACCAGCATCCTGGCCGCGATGATCTCCTTCCACAACACCACGGCGCGCTACATGTTCGCGCTGGGTCGCGAGCGGGTGCTGCCAGCCGCGTTCGGCCGTACCGCCCGGACCGGCGCGCCGCACATCGGTTCGATCACCCAGAGCGTGATCGGTCTGGTCGTGATCCTCACCTACGCGATGGCCGGTTGGGACCCGCTGGTGCAGCTCTTCTTCTGGCTGGGCACCGGCGGTGGGTTCGGTGTGCTGCTGCTCATCACCACCACATCCATCGCCGCGTTGGTGTTCTTCGCCCGGCGCCAGCACGACGAGAGCGCGTGGGCCAGCGTGGTGGCACCGAGCCTGGCCACCCTCGCCCTGCTGGTGGTGGTGACGCTGGCCTTCGTGAACTTCGCCGACCTGCTCGGAGTGGCCCCTGACTCGCTGCTGCGTTGGGCGATCCCGGGCTCGTTCGTGGTGGTCGCCGTGGGCGGGGTGATCCGTGCTCTGATGCTGCGCTCGGCGAACCCGGAGGTGTACGCCACCATCGGGATGGGCGCCAGGGCGGCCACCGGCCTGGCGCACCAGCCAGCCGCCCTGACCGCCGGCAACGCCGCCGGCATCGGGGGGGCCTGATGACCGTCGTGCCGATCGGGCCCGCCGATCCCGAGCGGGCAGGCACGGTGAGCCGGGTGATTGCCGAGGCGTTCGCGGAACTGGCCGTGGTCGGCTGGCTGGTGCCCGATGCCGCAGCGCGTGACTGTGTCCTGTCGGCAGACTTTCGCATCTTCGTGGACCACGCCTTCGAGTACGGCGAGGTACATGCCACGCCGGATCTGGACGCGGTGGCGCTGTGGTTCCCGCTCGACGGCGACCCGTTGCCCGAACCGAACGACTACCACCGCAGGTTGACCGACGCGGTCGGTGAGTGGATCGACCGGTTCAGTCTGCTGGACAAGTTGTTCGAGGCGAACCACCCGACCGAACCGCACCACCATCTGGCGTTCCTTGCGGTCCGACCGGACCGGCAGGGCAACGGGCTGGGCAGCGCGCTGCTGCGCCACCACCATGCCCGGCTCGACCACGACGGCATGCCGGCGTATCTGGAGGCGAGCAGTCCCGGCAGCCGGGACCTGTACCTACGACACGGCTACCAACTGCGAGGCGAACCGTTCACCGTTCCCGGCGGCACGCCCTTCTGGCCCATGTGGCGCCCACCGTCCCCCGGGTGACCGGTACGGCCGTTGCCGGCTGACCACCGCGGTCTGCCTCGTGGCCCCGGCCGATGGCAGGGGAGGCGAGGGTCGTCGCCTGCCCCCTGCTCGGCCGCCCCAGGGGTGTGTACGAGGAATGACAACTCGACTTGTCATAAGTCGAGTTGTCATTACCGAACGTGTCGATGCCACGCCCAGCCCGATGGTTCGTTGCTTGATGTTTTCGCGTGAAGACATGCACCAACATCCGCCGGTACCGGCGTTGGTGCGCGTGTGGTGGCGGTGGCGGGTGGCGGAGGCAGCCACTCGTTCAGCGCAGGGCGGGGACAGGTACGTCGGACAGTGGTAGCAACCAGTAACCGGCGAGCGCCAGTGCGGCAAGCGCAACCAGCCCGAACAGCGTCACCCAGAGCAGCCCGGGTACCCCGGTCAGCCTGGCCAACTGGTCGGCATCGGAGTCGCGGGCGCGCCCACGCCGCCGTTTGCGTTGCAGCTCGACCACCGGCCGCACCCCGGCGAAGAGCAGGAACCAGGTGAAGAAGGACGCGAACACCGCCTGCGTCGGTGTCGGGGCGAACCATGACACGGCAAACACCGCCAGACCGGTGACCAGGATCGACGCCACGCCATAGGCGTTGCGGACGAACACCAACATCCCGGCCAGCAGCGCGATGCTGATCCACAGCAGCGCGGTGATCCGGCCGGCCGCGAGCATCGCGGCGAAGACCAACCCGACCAGCGACGGAGCCAGGTAGCCGGCCAGACCGGTGGCCACCATGCCCGGGCCGGTGGCCCGACCCCGGGACAGGGTCACCCCGGAGGTGTCCGAGTGCAGTCGGATGCCGTCCAGTCGCCGACCGACCAGTAGCGCGACCAGGGCGTGGCCACCCTCGTGCGCGATGGTGACCACGTTGCGGGCCACCATCCACACGTCCCGGACCAGCACGGCGCTGCACGCCAACCCGGCGCAGACCAACAGCACCATGGTCGACGGGAAGGGCTGGGTACCGGTCACCTGGTGCCACAGGTCAGAAATCGTGGAGGGGTGCACGTACCAACCTCACCACCCGTCGCCGGGCGTCATCACACCCGGGTCGCCGGACGGCCACTGTCGTGCGCCCGGCGCCAGCGTGCGGTTCGGGTGCCACTGGGTCACGCCACGTCCGCCCGCGTGACATGAGTTCGGGCCCTTCGTGGGAAACCCTCCGTAGCACCGCCTGCCGCGGGCGCCTGGCGGCGGTTTTCACGCGAAAACCCCCGTACTCAACGGTGTTTGGGTGGGGGTTTTCACGCGAAACCCCCCCCGCGCCGACCGGTGAATGGTCAGGCAGGATGACGGTATGACGACGATCGCGTTCCTCGGTCTGGGTGCCATGGGTGGTCGGATGGCCGGGCGGCTGCTGGACGCCGGCACCAGCGTGGTGGTGTGGAACCGGACCCGCGCCAAGGCCGACCCACTGGCCGAACGGGGCGCCACCGTTGCCGACAGCCCGGCCGAGGCGGCCGCCGAGGCGGACGCGGTGATCACCATGCTGTCCACACCCGAGGCGCTGCGCGCGGTCACCGAAGGCCCCACCGGGCTGGCGTCGGGGGTGCGGGCGTCCAGCACGGTGGTGGAGATGTCCACGGTCGGGCCGGGGGCGGTCGCCCGGCTGGCCGCGGGGCTGCCGGTCGGCGTGGGCCTACTCGACGCCCCGGTGTTGGGCAGCATCACCGAGGCCGAGGCCGGCACGCTGCGAGTTTTCGTCGGTGGCCCGACCCCACTGGTCGAGGAGTGGATGCCGCTGTTGGGCACGTTCGGGTCGCCGGTGCACGTGGGGCCGCTGGGCGCCGGCGCGGCGGCCAAACTGGTGGTCAACTCCACCCTGTTCGGTGTGCTCGGCGTTCTGGGTGAGGCCGTCGCGTTGGCCGATGGGCTCGGCCTGTCGCGGGACGTGGCGTTCGACGTGCTGTCCTCGTCTCCGGTGGGCGCCCAGGTTCCGCGCCGCCGGGCAGCCATGGAGGGGGCCGAGCAACCGGTGCGCTTCTCGTTGTCGCTGGCCGTCAAGGACGCCGAACTGGTGGTCCAGGCGGCGTCCGACGCGGGTGTGGACGCACGGCTCGCCCGGGCGGCCCGCGACTGGCTGGTCGACGCCGAACGGGCCGGGCTGGGCGCACGGGACTACTCGGCCGTGCTGTCCCGCATCCTGGCCTCCCGCTGACCGTCTACCGGCGCACGGCTGACATCCCATGCCAGACCTCCGCCGCCCGGTCAGAAGCATCTGGCCACGGGAATGTGGTCAGTTGCGGTGCGATCAGTTGTGGTGTGGTCGGTGGCGATCCGGTCAGACCTGGGCGTCCAGTTTGCCGAGCAGTCCCAGGAGTTGGTCCCGCTCGTCGGCGCTGAGCCGGCCGAAGAGCTGGCGACCGGCCTCGGCGCTCGCCGCGATCAGCTGGGCGCACAGTTCCTGACCGCGCGCGGTCGGTACCAGCAGTTGGGTCCGGCGATCGGCCGGGTTCGGCTGCCGGTTGACCAGACCGGAGTGTTCCAGCGCGTCGACCACCTCGGTGGCCGACCGGGGCGCGATGTTCAGCCGGCCGGCCAGGTCG
>DATCXL010000105.1:0-7460 GCA_036565825.1 Mycobacteriales bacterium | reverse complement strand
AACGTGTTGTCGACGTCGGACTCGACCGTCACCGTGATGGTCGGTGTGGCGGTGCCGGCCACGGACAGGATGTGCAGCGCGGCGTACAGGAACCCGCCGGCCGGCACGGCCACGACCTGAACCGCTGTGCCGGCGCCGTCGGCCGTGCGGGCCGTCCCGGGCGGGTGGGCGATCTGCCCGCGTACCAGCGGCCAGGATCCGGACGCCTCGGCTTTCCACGGCGCCACGTCACCCACCGCGCCCAGCAGCCCGTAGGAGCCCTGCATGGCCTTGGTCAGATAGGCCGGATCGCCGACGTCGGCGGTGTCCGGAGCGATCGTCCACCCGGTCAGACCGCCCTGCTGTGCCCACAGCGCGTCGTCAACTTTGCCCGGGTCGCCGGCCTCCCAGAACCCTTCTGCCGAGATGGCCGAGGAGGCGATCCCGCCGATGACCTCCTTGTACAGCCGGTCGGTGGTCCCATCGGCGCGGAAGGTCGTGACGTCCTTCTCCTCGACCTCCGCGCCGAGTTCCACCTTGTTGTTCACGCCGGTCAGGTCGCACCCGCCGGTGAACAGCCGGCAGTCGGTCAGGATCGTCGCCATCTACGCCCCCCGTCCGATCACGAGCACCTCGAACTCCGCTCCCACGTACTGCGTCTCGCCTACCTGGTAGTACCGGCGGCCGGACACCCGCCGGACGTGCAGGTCGTCACACGCGCCACCGAGCGTCCCGTCGGCCTCCAGCGCCGCCTTCAGTGATGCGGCTCCGCCACCGGACAGGTAGCCGTTGAGTTTGGCTTGGCTGGCTTTGTCGTCGGCCCGGCCGAGCAGGACCGGGCAGCGGAGGACCACCTGGTCCAGGCCTCGCCCGAAGGCGCGGTCGAAGTCGATGTCCATGTCGGTGATGACGAACGCCGGCTCCGGTATGGAGTCGGGCAGGTAGCCGAACGCGGACAGGCCGGGGATGGTGGCGGCCGCGGTGGCCAGGCCGGTGGCTACGGCGTTGAGGTCCATCAGGCGAACCCGTGGCGGATGTAGGGGCCGACCAGCGCCTCAACATCGGGGTCGATCCGTGACAGGCGGATCACGCCCCACTCGCTGTTGCCCATGACGCCCTCCGGGGAGTCCTTGCGCTTGAACAGGCGGGCGGCCTGGATCAGCGCGGCCTCGGCGATCTCGTCGGGGACCGTCGGCCAGCCCCACCGGGCGGTAACCCTGATGCGCTGCTGCGGGTAGAACACCCACGGCAGGCATGGCCGCAGCAGTCCGGTGATGGCCTGCCCGCGGACAAGGGCGTTGTCCGGGGCGGACTCGTAGTCGGTCACTGGGGTCCACGCTGACCCGCTGCCCACCTCAACCAGCAGGTCCGCCGCATCACCGATGTCGTCGACGAGCACCACCTGCCCGTCCGGGGTGGTGGCGATCCGACCGCGCGGGTTGTACACCCGCGCCGTGGCGGTGGCGTCCAGGCTGAACACCCGGTTCGTGCGCTTGTCGATCGCCCTGGACGCTGCCGTCAGTACCCGGGTGAGGATGCTGTCCCGACTGGTGTCGGCCGGACCGATACTCAGACGGTCCCGTAGATCTTGCACCGTGGCGTACAGGGACATGGTCAGCCCCCGGCAGGCTTGTGGCGCTTCCCGGTCTTGGTCGCACGCATCAGCACCGCCGACGGTCCGGTGCCCGGGGTGATGCGAACCTCGCCCGGCCGGCGGGTGGCCCGCTCGACCGCCTCACCGAGCGGCTCGAAGTATTCAGGTGGCATGCCCTTGACCAGGGGGCTGTCCGCGGGCAACGCCTGACCGCCCTTGACCACCTGGCCGCCGCGGACGTACCCGGACCTGACACGCACGTACTCACCCGTCGCCATCGCGGGCTCCTTCCATCGGGATGGTGTGGACACCGCAGCGCCCGAGACAGCCGGCTACGTGTGGCTGGCCGTCTCGGGCGCCGGGGTGGATCAGGTGACGTTGAGCATCCGGAAAGCGCGCTTCAACACGATGTCGGAGCCGTTCCGCCAGTAGGCGAACACCCCGCGCTGCCCGGACGGGCGGTTGGTGGCGGTGGAGAACAGGTGCGGGATCAGCTCCATGCTGAAACCCAACCTGTCGATGATCCAGAACCAGCGGAAGTCGCCCAGGACCATCAGGTAGTTCTCCGCGGTCGCGGTGACCGAACTGTCCATCGCCGAGGCCGGGTACGGCGGGTGACCCAGCATCGAAGAGGGCCGGCCGTCACGCAAGCCCACCCAGAAGTCGTCCAGGTTGGCCCCGCCGGCCTGCCTGATCGCGCTGTAGGTGGCCCGGTGGGCCAGCCACGACGCGTTGTCGGCGAACCGCTCGGGGATCACCTCGTCCAACTTGTACACGTCGGCCAGGGCGAACGTGTCGGAGCTGGCGGAGGCGACGATCGAGGACGTGCCGGTCAGTGCGGTGACCACACCGATCGGCTCGTTGGTGCCCGACCCGAGGACGAACTTGGTGTTCTCCAGGTTGGTCTTCGCGTTGGCCAGCAGCATGGCGACGTCCTGGGTGAACCCCGGGTAGTCCATGCCGATCTCGATCGAATACGGGACGAACGCCCGCGCCATGTGCAGGGTGATGTCGTCCTTGTCCCAGGTCGGGGTGTCGTCGGACACCTCCGAGCCCTCCGCGTCGTAGGAGGCACTCACCGCGGTGGCGTTGATCAGCCGGTACTGGTCGGTGGTGGCCGTCCGCACCGTGGAGATCTGCCGCAGCGGCGACACCGAACCGTCGTCGTTGACGATCAGCGTCGGGTCGATCGGCAGCGGCACCGCGTACCCGCCCGCCGCGTCGGTCAGCGACGCTGCCCGCTGGAGGACCTTCAGCGCGTCCACGTCCGGCTGGCCGGTACGTAGGCCAGAGCGGAGGGCCTTACCCCACGCCCGCATGTACTCCCGGGAGGAGACGGCGATGACGTGCGCGGCGACCTGCCGGGCTCCCGCGCCGACCAGGTCGTCGTCCTCGTAGTCGAACTGCTCCAGCAGCGTGGTCAGGTGCTCCTTGGACCGGGCCGACACGCCCTGGACGTGCTCGACCGCACCCAGGGCCCGGGCGCGCAGGTCGGCGCCGCCGCGTTCGGGGGACTCCCGGTGCAGCGAGCGGGTGACCGCGTCGAGGTCCCACGGGTTCGCCCGCCTCGGCTCGGTCAGCCCGTGCGGTTCGGCCAGCGGGTCGGGGTCACCCATGCGGGTCGCGCCCCACTGGGCACGGGAGTCACGGACCCGCTGCGCGCGGGCCTCCCGCTCCTCGATCTCACCGATCTGCCGGCGGACGTCGGCCTCGTCGGTGTCCAAGGCCTCCCACCGGGTCTGCTGCGCGTCGTCCAGCGCCGCCTCGCCGGCGGCCTGGTCGATCTGCCGCCGCTCTTCCTCGATCGCAGCCAGCCGGCTACGCAGCTCCTCGATTGTCACGAGGTGTTCCCTTCATCAGGTAGGGGTGTAGACGCCGGCGCCGTTCGCCTGGCGTCAGTCCTCCCGAGTGGCCTCGAGCCGGGTCGGTCGGTGAGGTGCCCGCGGGTCCGGTGGCGGGCCGAGTGCCAGAGGCGGGTCGGCCGTTGCCGCGAAGTGCGGTGAGGGTGGATCGCATCCGTTCGACCCGGTGCGGGTCGAGGCGGGCGAGGTGTTCGTAGTAGCCGTCGGTGCCCGACAGGCAGCGCATGCCGGCGGTGGCGTCCGGGTTGGCCGGCCACGTCACCGGACCGGCCTCGAACACCCGCACCTCTTTCAGGGTGCGTTCGGGCAGCCCGTCGGGGTTGGTGTCGGACGGCTCCGGTTCGTTGTTCCACTCGTCGCGGATGACGCGGAACATGAACGAGGAGCCGTACACGCCGGCGCGCAGCCCGGGCAGCAGGTCGCGGTTGTAGGAGGTGTCGAACAGGTCGACCACCGAGACCGGCGAGTCCCGCTCCTCGGACAGCGAGGTGATGGACCCCAAGATCTTGTCGCCGATCTGGAAGTCCATGCCGTGGTTGTACAGCGTCTTGATGTTGTGGCTGTCGACGCTGCGGGCGGCGTTGTGCGCGTCGATGGTGCGTTTGAACGCCCCCGGGGCGGTGCGCTCCAGGAAGGTGCCTTCCCACCACGAGTCGATCCGGTACCAGGTGTTGAACTGGGAGAACCGGACCTCCATCACGCCCAAGCCGTCGCTGGAGTCGTCGGCAGCGCGCAGCCCGACGGGCAGATGCCAGGTGCGGACGATGTCGAGGTCGGGCAGGGTCAACGTCTGGTCGTCCATCACTGTCGTCCGTTCTTGGCAGGCGGCGCCTCGGCACCGGTCGGCTCATCCTTGACGTCGGCCTGGTCCCCGGCCGCGGCCGGCGTGAAGGGGGCATCCCCCCATGGCACCGGCTGTTCGTCTTCGTCGTCGCGGACCTCGTTGATCGTCTTCCAGTTGTTCCGCAGCGCCGACTCGTGGGCCTTGTACCGCTCCAGTGTGGTCGATTGCAGCAGCGCGTCCCGGTCGATCCGCACGTACTGCGGCCGCGGCAGCATCGAGGTGAGCAACCGTTCCAGGCGGCGTAGCCACTTGTTCAGGCTGTAGACCAGCAGATGCGCCGAGCGTGACTCCACGTTGGAGTAGGTCAGCGACCCGCCCGACTCGTACCCGAGCACCTCGGCCAGGCCCGGGCCGAAGATCCTGGCGCACTGCGCCTCGGAGTACCCCTGGGTCTGTAGGAACTGGGACTCCTCGGGGGTGAGGCTGATCTGCTGGTACTTCCAGCCGCGGCCCATCACCAACGGTTCGCGGGTGCCGTACACGGCGGCCATGAACCGGTCCTTGGCGCCCTTGATCTGGTCGGTGTCGAGGTCGGCCAGCTCGTTCTGCAGCATCGCCGAGGGGTGCGCGCCGTCGGTGAACCACTGCCGCCCGAACCGGGTCGCGGTGATCGACAACCCGACCTGGTTCGCTTTGTGCGCGATCGGCGACATGCCCAGCACCCGTCCGGGCATCGGGTTGACCCGCCTATGCCACAGCGTCGCTTCGGGGTGCTCCTGGCCGTTGACCAACCAGTGCACCTTGCCGCCATCGTCGATCCACCCCGACACCGTGTCCGGGTGGAACAGGGTCACCTGCGTCGGGTATCCCGCGGCGGCCCTCTCCAGCACGTCCCCGTACAGGTTGCCGCGCATCAGCCAGGACATCAGCACCTGGTAACACCAGTCGGCCAGCCCATGCCCGTCACCGGCCGGGTCTTGCAGGTAGCCGGGCATCTGCCGTTCCCGCCGTTCCGCGCCGGTGCCGGAGAACACGGCCAACGGCAGTTCGGTGGCCAGCGAGATGATCAGGTCCACCGTGGCGTGCACCGCGATGGACTGGAAGTTCGACTCTGTCGTCGACAGGTCGACCTCGGCGAAGCTGCCCGTCGACGGGTACACCGGTGGCGGAACCGGGTACGTCGACCGCCGTGCAGCCTCCGGCCGGGTCGACCGCCAGAACACGCTCACGGCATCCGCCTGTCGATCAGCAGGAGGAAAGCTCCGGCCGCGATGAACCCGAGCGGCAGCCAGGCCAGGCCGAACCCGACGCTGGCCAGGGAGGCACCACCCACGGCCGGGAGGACTCGCACGGTGCGGCCGGCCGGCGCCGCGACGGCGAGGACCAGCGCACGCCACCGGCGCACGATCGCAGCACGCATGCGCACCTCCTATCCGATGTTGGCCAGCGGGTCGTAGACGCTCGTCACGGCCGCCACGCGGGTCACGTACGCCCAGTGCGCGGTGGTCGCCGCGTCCAGGGTGGAGATGTCGACAGGACCCTTGCGTTCCCACGTTGTGCCGCCGACCAGGGTCCGGGTGCCCGCGCCGGCGACGGCCACGTTCAGCGGTGTCTCATCCAGGTGCACCAGGCGGCGCTGGTTCACCGCGTCGACGAACATGCCGTAGGAGTCGCGGGCGTCCGACGCCGCCGGGATGGCCAGGTCTCCGCGACTGGGCCTATCCGGGTCATCCGGTTGCCTGATGCCGTGCCTCTCGAGATCGAGTATCAGGCTGCCGGCCGGCCCCTTGGGGTCCAGGCCGATGGCGACCGGGTCGTGACGTTCGCGCAGCTCGGCGAGCCGGACGGGTATCCACGCGGTGCCAGCCCGGTAGTCCACCACGGAGACGACCATCACCCCGTCCGACCGCGGCCCCACGGCCATGATCGCCCCGTGCGTGCGCGCCATGTCCAGCGCCACCGCGAACGCCACATCAGTCGGTCGCTCGGTGGTCGGGTCGGACAGGTCCCGCCACAGATCCTCGCGGATGACCTTCCATCCAGCACCGACCACCCGACGCGGCCACACACCGAGGATCTCCCGGGCGAAACCCTCGTCGGACATCGACCTGCGCAGCCGTGCGAGGGTCTCCTCGGTGATGCGCGTCCCCAGGGCGGGGTTCGTGGCGGCCCAGTTCCTCCGGTCGTCCAGGTCGATCGAGTCGAGGCTGCCCAGGTCGCCAGCCAGCCCCCAGTCCCGCCAGCCCAGTGACTCGTCCTCGCCGGACTCGCCACGCTCCCGCAACTTGAACATCGGCCCGCCCGACAGACTGTCCAGTGGCGGCGTGCTCCCGTAGATGATCTGCGGGTTCTCCCGGGCGTTCATCGTGGGCATCAGCGCTTCCTGCTGATCCTCGGTGTAGGCGAACGCCTCGTCGATCAGGTTCACGTCGCCGCTGAAGCCGCGGCCGGAGCCCTTGGACCGGGCGATGAACTTCAACCGCTGCCCGGTGTCGAGCCTCTCGAACCCCTCCTCGCCGTTGGTGTTACTGACCCGGATCGGGACGCCGTCGACGTCGATCAGGTTCGGCGTGATCTCCTGCCCGAGGTTGGTGAACAACCACCGCATCCGCCGGAAAGCCTCCATGGCGGTCTTGTACTCGTGCGCCGACCACATGATCAGCCGGTCGCCGAGCAGGAACAGCCCAGACAGGGCCCGTGTCTCGAAGATCGCGCCCTTGCCGTTCTGGCGGACCGCGATCTCGCCGTACTCGAAGCACGCCCACTTGCCGTCCGCCCGTACCGCGTGGATCAGGTTCACCGCGTCCTGCTGCCACAGGTCGAGTTCCTGGCCGGCCAGGCGCATCAGCTCGATGGCCTCGGGCCCGTAGGTGTAGACGTACGGCGGGTGCGTCTCAACCCGCGGTCTGCGCGCTCCTACGAGCGATCCGGGCCGTGAGGTCGGCAATCCCGCCCCCCTTGCCTGTGGGCCTGCCGGTGACCATTCCGGTCCGAGCCGTCGGACCGCGCAGTTCGGCCAGCACCTGGCGGAGCGCGCCCGCATGCTGGCGTGCCTCCGACAGCACCGCGTCGACCACCACCCGCACGTCACCGTCCCCAGGCGGAACGTGCAACCGCAGCCACGTCGGCTCGTCACCGCCGAGGAGCTTCGCCAGGTGGTCCAGGCGGTCGGCCATCCGACACGCCTCCTCGGCCAGCACCCGCTGGCCCGGGGTCATCGCCGGGGTGGCCTCGACCAGGC
>DATCXL010000313.1:0-3411 GCA_036565825.1 Mycobacteriales bacterium | reverse complement strand
AGGCCGCCGGCCACCGCCGCGTACAGCAGGGTGAGACCCAGCCCGGCGGCGTAGACGGCCGCGACGGAAAGGCCGACGCACACGGCCGCGGCGCGCCAGACCCCCCGCTGGGACGGGTCAGGGTCGCCCGGCGGGCGGGTGGACGGGCGAACTCCGCCGGTCCAGGGCAGCGGTTCGGGTGGTGAGCCGGGGGGGACACCGGCCGGCTGGACAAGGAGTCGCGGGTCGGGTGGTGCCGTCGGTGGGGGAGGGGTCCACTCGGTGCGTGGCGGGTACTGCGGGGCGACCACCTCGGGTACCGGTCCGGCCGCGACCGGGGCGCCACAGGAGTGACATCTGGTCCGGCCGGGTTCGAGTTCCACGGCACACAGCGGGCAGTACATGGCCACTCCCCGAGGTGTTGGGTGGATATGGTCAGCCTATCCGGCGCTTCGGTCGTTCCGCCCTTGTGCGCCGTTATCGTGCGTTGCGGGTTCGGGCTTTCCGGCGGTTGGTTCCGCGGACTGTCGGACCGGCTGCCCGGTGGACCCTTGGGCGCGGGCAGACCCTTGGGCCCGGGCGGACCGTTGGGCCCGGGCGACCGCGATGCCGACCAACCCGAGTGTCCAGCCAGCCAGGCTGGTCCAGAACCAGTCCGGGTGCCCGGCATGGTCCAGTCGCCCGCGCAGTGGGAGCATCACGACGAACGCTACGAACCAGATCACGGTGCCCCAGGTCACCACTGACACCACGTCCACCTCGGATGGCGCTGGGGCGGGGCGGCGAGGGTGGTTCACGGTGGCGAGGTTACCCGCCGAAATCGGTCGATGCCGCGTTGGCGACGCCGTCCGCCGACCTGACCCGATCCGACCCCGGTGGTCGGTGACGGACGGTAATGGTTTCGGTGTGCGTAATACGAGGTCGTGAGCTAAACTAAGAATCCGTGCCGAAGACCGCATCCCCCGAGAGTGTGCTCGCGTCGGCGCTCCGCCTCGCGGTGGTCCGCCTGAACCGCCGACTGCGCTCCCAGCGAGCAGACATGTCGGTGACGCTGACCCACCTGGCAGCTATGTCCACATTGGACTGTCATGGGCCGCTGACCCCGGGGGAGCTGGCTTCGCACGAGAAGGTACAGCCACCCTCGATGACGCGGGTGTTGGCCGCGTTGGAGGACAAGCGTCTGGTGGTCCGCCACCCGCATCCGACCGACGGCCGCCAGGTGCTCGTGGAGCTCACCCCCACGGGTAGGCAGTTGTGCGACGACGAGGTGCGCATGCGCGAGGCGTGGTTGAGCCGGCGTGTGTCCGAACTGAGCAAAGAGGACAGAGATGTCCTCCGGCAGGCCGTTGAGGTCATAGAGAGGTTGGTGCAGTCTTGACACGCCCCGCGGCGCAGGACCGAAGACGCGAGGGCGTCGGAATGTTCAGATCGCTGCGGGTGCGCAACTACCGGCTCTTCGCCTCCGGCCAGATCGTCTCACTCACCGGCACCTGGATGCAGCGGGTGGCCCAGGACTGGCTGGTCCTGAACCTGTCGCACAACAGCGGTACCGCGCTGGGCGTGGTCACCGCGCTGCAGTTCGCCCCCACCCTGCTACTCGGCCTGTGGGGCGGCGTGCTCGCCGACCGGTACGACAAGCGCAGGCTGCTGCTGGTCACCCAGTCGACCATGGGGCTGCTCGCGCTGGTGCTGGGTCTGCTCGACGCGACCGGCGTGGTCACGTTGTGGCACGTGTTCGCCCTGGCCGCGTTGCTCGGCACCTCCAACGCGCTGGACGTACCGGTGCGACAGGCGTTCGTGGTGGAGATGGTCGGACGAGACGAACTGACGAACGCGGTCAGCCTCAACTCGGCCACCTTCAACTCGGCCCGCATCATCGGGCCCGCGGTGGCCGGACTCATGATCAACTGGGTGGGCACCGGACCGGTGTTCTTTGTCAACGCCGCGTCGGTGGCCGCCGTGCTCGTCGGCCTGGTCATGATGCGACCGGCGGAGCTGTACCGGGCGCCGGTCGTACCCCGGGCCAGGGGCCAACTGCGCGAGGGACTGCACTATGTGCGCTCCCGGGCCGATCTGGTCGTGCCGATGGTGCTCGTCTTCATCGTCGGCACCTTCGGGTTGAACTTCCAGATCACCCTGGCGCTGATGACCAAGCAGGTGTTCGGCCTGGGTGCCGGCGCCTACGGCCTGTTGTCCACCTCGCTGGCGGTGGGTTCGCTCACCGGCGCGCTGATGAGTACCCGGCGCAAGCATCGGCCCAGGCTCAGGATGCTGATCCTCGCCGCCACCGCGTTCGGCCTGCTTGAGACGCTGGCCGGACTGATGCCCACCTACGCGTCGCTGGCGTTGATGTTGGTGCCGGCCGGCGCGGCCGCCCTGACGTTCACCATCGCCGCCAACTCCACCGTGCAGATGGGCGCCGAGCCGACCATGCGCGGCCGGGTCATGGCGCTGTACCTGCTGTGCTTCCTTGGCGGGACACCGGTCGGCGCGCCGCTGATCGGAACCCTTGCCGAGCACTTCGGCGCCCGGGCCAGCCTGATCGCGGGCGGGGGCGTGTCGGCCGTCGCGGCGCTGCTGGTGGGGCTGCTGCTGGCCCGTCGGCGCGGTGTCCAGGTCGACCAGATCGCCGCGGAACTGCGGCACTACCGGCGCCAGCCACTGTCTACTCCGGCCACTTCGGCCGGCCGGAGTACCGCCGCGCGTTGAGGTCGGCGGCCCGGCCGGCGGGGTTGGGTCGGTCAGGAGGTCGGAGCGGGCCGGGCCATCCCGGTCGGCTCATCCGACCCGACCGGCTTGGTGGCCCCGGTGCCGGAGGCGTCCGGGGTGGTCGCGGTGTGGGCCTCGGCCGTGGTGAGCAGTCGGTGCCCGGAGGCCAGTACGAAGATCGACACCACGATCGTGGCCGCGCCCAGGTAGAACGGCACGTGCACGTTGTAGTGCTCGGCGAGCTTGCCGGCGACGAACGGGGCCAGCCCACCGCCGATGAAACGGACGAATCCATAGGCCGCCGACGCCACCGGCCGGGGTACCGGCGACACGGTCATCACCGCGGTCGTCACCAGGGTGTTGTTCACGCCCAGCAGCGCCCCGGAGGCGATTACGGCGACGACCAGGGTCGACCGTGAGGACGTGTCCACCGCGATGACCAGCAGGACCGCGGCGAGCAGGGCGAGGTTGACGTAGAGCGTGCGGGGGGTGCCAAACCGGCGCTGTAGCCGCGGGGCCACGAACACCGAGAAGATGGCGACCAGCACCCCCCAGCCGGCGAAGACATAGCCGAGCTCGTGCGCACCCAGGCGCATCGGAAACGGTGTGAAGGCCAGCAGGGTGAAAAAGCCCCAGTTGTAGAACAGCGCTGTGACGCTCACCGTGAGCAGACCGCGGTGTTTCAGCGCCCGGAGCGGCTCGATCGGCGAGCTGGTCCGGGCC
>DATCXL010000097.1:0-5205 GCA_036565825.1 Mycobacteriales bacterium | reverse complement strand
CGTGGGTAGCCGGTAGCGGCGCCGGTAGTACCCGGCGATCTGGTTCCGGCGCACCGCCTCGATGCTCTGCACCGTCCCGAGCACGGGTCTACCCAGCGGATGGTCGCCGAACAGACCCTCGCTGAACAGGTCGTGCACGCCGTCGCTCGGGTCGTCGTCGCGCATGGCGATCTCTTCGAGGATCACGCCGCGTTCGTTGTCCACGTCGGCGGCCGCGATGCTGGCGCGCAGCACCACGTCGCTGACCAGGTCCACGGCCAGCGGCAGGTCCTCTGCCAACACGTGCGCGTAGTAGCAGGTGTGCTCCTTGGCGGTGAACGCGTTCAGCTCGCCGCCCACCGCGTCAACGGCAGCGGCGATCTCCATGGCGGTGCGGGTACTTGTGCCCTTGAAGAGCAGGTGCTCCAGATAGTGGGATGCCCCAGCCAGGGTCGGCGACTCGTCACGCGACCCCACTCCGACCCAGACGCCGAGGGCTGCCGAACGGGCCCCTGGCATCGCCTCGGTCACCACCCGCAACCCGCCGGGCAGGACCGTGCGGCGGATCACCGAACCGTCCTGGTCCTGCGACAGCGTCCTGGTGGTCCCGGGTCGCTGGAGGCTGGAAACCCGGTTGGCACTGCTCACCACTCACCCCAGTCCTGCGCCCGGTACACCGTCAACATGTCGCCACCCGGCCGTGGCGGGACGCCCGGTCCCACCACGGCCGATGAGTCACTTCGCCTCGGCCGGCGCACCAGCGTCGCTGGCGGCCTCGTCGCGCACCGGCACCAGGCTGATCTTCCCCCGTGCGTCGATCTCGGTGATCTCCACCTGGAGCTTGTCGCCGACCCGGACAACGTCTTCGACCTTGTTGATCCGCTTGCCGTTGCCAAGCTTGCTGATGTGGACCAGACCGTCCTTGCCGGGCAGCAGCGAGACGAAGGCGCCGAACGCGGCGGTCTTCACCACGGTGCCCAGGTACCGCTCGCCGATCTTGGGCATCTGCGGGTTGGCGATGGCGTTGATGCGCTCCACCGCGGCCTGGGCGGACGGGCCGTTGGCCGCACCCACGTAGATGGTGCCGTCGTCCTCAATGGTGATCTCGGCACCGGTCTCGTCCTGGATACCGTTGATGACCTGGCCCTTGGGTCCGATCACCGCGCCGATCTTGTCGACCGGAATCTTGATCGTGGTGACCCGCGGTGCGTACGGAGACAGCTCGTCAGGCCGGTCGATGGCCTCTGTCATCACGTCGAGGATGTGCAGCCGGGCGTCCCGAGCCTGGGTCAACGCGCCGGCCAGCACGTCGGACGGGATGCCGTCCAACTTGGTGTCCAACTGCAGCGCGGTGACGAACTCACGGGTGCCGGCGACCTTGAAGTCCATGTCTCCGTAGGCATCCTCAGCACCGAGGATGTCGGTCAGTGCGACGTACTCGGTCCTGTCGTCCACCCGGTCGGACACCAGACCCATCGCGATACCGGCGACCGGCGCCCGCAGCGGCACGCCTGCGGCGAGCAGCGACATGGTCGAGGCGCACACCGAACCCATCGACGTCGACCCGTTGGACCCCATCGCCTCGGAGACCTGGCGGATCGCGTAGGGGAACTCCTCGCGGTCGGGCAGCACCGGGATCAGCGCCCGCTCGGCGAGCGCGCCGTGCCCGATCTCGCGTCGCTTGGGCGATCCGACCCGGCCGGTCTCACCGGTCGAGTACGGCGGCATGTTGTAGTTGTGCATGTAGCGCTTGGTCTTCACCGGCGAGAGTGTGTCGAGCCTCTGCTCCATGGACAGCATGTTCAGCGTGGTCACGCCCAGGATCTGGGTCTCGCCCCGCTCGAACAGGGCCGAGCCGTGCACCCGCGGCACCACGTCCACCTCTGCGGCCAGCCGGCGGATGTCGGTCACACCCCGGCCGTCGATGCCCAGCCGGTCCCGCAGCACCCGCTGGCGCACCAACTTCTTGGTGAGCGCCCGGAACGCGCCGCCGATCTCCTTCTCGCGCCCCTCGAAGTCGGACGCGACCCGTTCGGTCGCCAGGGTCCGGACCCGGTCCAGTTCGGCTTCCCGCTCCTGCTTGCCGGCGATCCTCAGTGCCTGGGCCAGCTCTGTGCTCACCGCCGACTCCAGCGCGGCCAGTACGTCGTCGGAGTACTCCAGGAACACCGGGTAGTCGGCGGTCGCCTTGGCCGCCTTGGCCGCGATTTCCGACTGGGCCTCGCACAGCGCCCGGATGAACGGCTTGGCCGCCTCCAAGCCCTCGGCGACAACCTCCTCGGTCGGCGCGGTCGCGCCCTCGGCCACCAGTCGGATCGTGGCCTCGGTCGCCTCGGCCTCGACCATCATGATCGCGACCTCACCGGTGTCCCCGACCACCCGGCCGGCCACCACCATGTCGAAGGTGGCGCGTTCCAGTTCGGTGACGGTGGGGAACGCCACCCACTGGCCCTCGATGAGGGCCACCCGCGCCCCGCCGATCGGGCCGGAGAACGGCAGTCCGGCGAGCTGGGTGGACATCGACGCGCCGTTGATCGCCACCACGTCGTAGAGGTGGTCAGGGTGCTGCGAGAGCACGGTGATGACCACCTGCACCTCGTTGCGCAGACCCTTGACGAACGTCGGCCGCAGCGGCCGGTCGATCAACCGGCAGGTCAGGATGGCGTCCTCGCTGGGCCTGCCCTCGCGGCGGAAGAACGATCCGGGAATCCGACCGGCGGCGTACATCTTCTCTTCGACGTCGACGGTCAGCGGGAAGAAGTCGAACTGCTCCTTGGGATGGCGCGACGCGGTGGTGGCCGCGAGCACCATGGTCTCCTCGTCCAGGTAGACCGCTGCCGAACCGCCGGCCTGACGGGCCAGTCGACCGGTTTCGAACCGGATCTTGCGAATACCGAAACGACCGTTGTCGATGGTCGCCACGGCCTCGTGAATGTCGAATTCCGACACGACGTCGTGTCCTTTCGTGCGTCGTCCTCGCCGGAGGGCGTGACGCACGGTTCGCCGGTGGCGTGCCGGTCTTCGATCGAAGCCCCGGGGGGTGAGACGGAACGCTCGCCCCCGGAGGCCACTACCGAGGACCGGCCGGCAGACCGGTGCCCCGTGTCGCCGAGCACCCGGCTCGGGGTGTACTCCCACGCGAACGGGTCGCCACGCGGGGGTGTACTCGTACGGGTCCCCCGCACGAGTGAGGGGAGCGGCCCCGATGGGTCACTCCCCCTGTCGCGTCACCGACGCAGACCGAGCCGCTCGATCAGTGAGCGGTAACGGTTGATGTCGGTCTTCGCGAGGTACTTGAGCAGCCTGCGACGCCGGCCGACCAGCAACCGGAGACCACGGCGGCTGTGGTGGTCGTGCTCGTGCACCTTCAGGTGCTGGGTCAGGTCCGAAATTCGCTTCGAGAGCAGCGCCACCTGCACCTCGGGAGAGCCCGTGTCGGCAGCAACGGTGGCATGCTCCTCGATGATCTGCTTCTTGGTCTCGCTCGCGAGCGCCACAGGTCTCCTCAACGTTCTTGGCGTGTCCCTCGGTCTTCGTCACGAGGACATACTGCGTATCACAGGGCACGAGCCCTGCGTACGCCGAGAGTATCAGCCTGCCATCCGCCGGTGCGAATCAGGACGTCGGTCGCGCGTGTCGCGTGTCGGAACGCGTACATCCGGACACGATCGGTATCAGGAGGAAACGCCGAAGACCGTCCGGTCCCAACCCGACAACCGAACAACCCATCAGTCCGCCAGCTCACCAGCCCCGTCAGCCATCAGGCGACGAACCTGCCGCACGTCGCCGTCAATCGCGGCCACCAACTCCTGCACGCTGTCGAACCGGGTCATCGGACGCAACCGCCGGACGAACTCGACGCCGATCGACTCGCCGTAGATGTCCTTGTCGAAGTCGAGGATATACGCCTCGATCCGACGCTCTTTACCCTCGAATGTCGGATTAGTACCCACAGAGATGGCGGCGGGAAGTCGGGTGTCCTGACGAATCACGTGGCCGGCGTACACGCCGTCGGCGGGTACCGCGACGTGCCGGCCGGTACGCAGGTTCGCGGTGGGGTAGCCCAGCGGGCGACCACGCATGTCACCCCGGACCACCACTCCGTCCACCCGGTGCGGTCGGCCCAGTGCCTCGGCCGCGGCCGCCACGTCACCGGCGTCGATACAGGACCGGACGTAGGTCGAGGAGATCGTCACATCCGCGTCGTGCAGCAACCGCACCTCCTCGGTGACGAACCCGAACGTGTTGCCGAGCCGGCGCAGCGTGTCCAGATCACCGGCCGCCTTGTGACCGAACCGGAAGTTCTCCCCCACCACCACCGCGGCCGCGTGCAGGTGTTCGACGAGTACCACGTGCACGAACTCGGCCGGTGAAAGCCGGCTGAACTCCAGGGTGAAGGGCAGCACACACAGCACGTCCACACCCATCGCCTCGAGCAGCTCGGCCTTCCGCCGCGGTGGGGTGAGAACCAGGGGGTGCGAACCCGGGCGGACGACCTCACTGGGATGTGGGTCGAAGGTCAGCACGACACACGGCAGTGCGGTGTCACGAGCCCGTCGCACGGCCTGACCGATCATCTGCTGGTGACCGCGGTGGACACCGTCGAACACTCCGATGGTCACCACGCACCGGCCCCAACCGGACGGCGTGCTGTCCAACCCACGCCAGCGCTGCACCCGCAACCTCCTCGCTCACGACCGAACCGCGACCGCCAGACATGACCGCCGAAGGTGACCGCCGGCCGGCGAGCCGCCAACAGGTCCCCGACAGAGGCGGTCCGCACCGGGCAAAGCCTACGAGCCGCCACGCCGGGGGTGACCTGGCCCCCTGACCCGCCGCACGCCGCACCCGGTCGTCACGCTCCCGGCAACACCGGCCACTCCACGTGTACGGCGGACACCCAACATGCGACGATCACACCCGACATGGATCATCGGGAAAGCCGCCACGACCGCCCGTCAAGGCCGCCATCAGGCCTGTTCGCACTGGTCAACGGCTTCCTCTCCATCGGGTTGATGGCCATGGCCGCGCTGGTCACCCGACAACCGCTGGTCTTCCCGTCGCTGGGGCCGACCGCGTTCCTGCTGTTCTCCACGCCACACCTACCGACCGCCTCACCCCGCAACACGCTGTGCGGTCACTTCATCGGCATCGTCACCGGTTACCTGTCGTTGGTCGTGTTCAGCCTGCGGGACATCGAGCCGACGCTGGAGGAGGGCGTCACCT